>CAIPNN010000048.1 GCA_903866425.1 uncultured Actinomycetes bacterium | reverse complement strand
GTCGACGTCCCAAAGGTGCACTGGCGCCGTACCGCTGAGCGCGTGCTCACGATGGACCGCATCGCCGGGCGTCCACTGGCGCATACCGACCTCGACCTCATGACGGCCGAAGAGCGCCGCACGCTCGCGGTGCGCATCGCCGAGTCGTGGATGCAGATGATCTTTCAGGACGGTCTGTTCCACGCCGATCCGCATCCGGCCAACATCATGGTCATCGGGCCCGACCGCATCGGGCTCATCGACTTCGGCATGGTCGGGGCGTTGTCCACCACCGACCGCGAGTCGGCAATTCGCCTGTTCGGCGACATCATCGACCAGAACGTCGAGCGCATCCCACGCGACCTCAAGGCACTTGGCATCAAGTACCCGCGCGAGGTGGAGCAGGAGTTCGTGCAGGCGCTGGCCGAGGTGATGGCGCAGTACCACGGCGCCAGCATGGATGAGATCGATGTACGCGGGGCGCTGCATGCGATCTTCGGGATCATCTACGACCTCGAGATCACCCTGCCATCCCGCTGGATCATGCTCGACAAGGCGCTGGCCACGCTCGCCGGTGTGGCGCTGCAGATCTCACCCGACTTCAACGTGTTCGACACGGCCCGGCCGTACGCCCGGCGCCTGTACCTCGAGCGCTTCAGCCCGCAGCGCATCGGGTCACGGGTGTCGGGTGACATCGGCAAATACGCCAGTGCCCTCCTCGACTATCCGTTCCAGATGTCCGAACTCCTCGACGAGTTCAAGGACGGCGAGGTGCACATCACCATCAACCTCGAGGAGCTCCGCGCTGCGAGCGACAAGGGGTTGGCCGCCGCGAACCGGGTCGCCATCGCGCTCATCGCGTCGGCGGTCATCCTCGGGTCGGCCATCATCGGGACATTGGTGCAGACGGGCCCGCACATCTTCGGCCTGGCGTGGGTTGGTGTGCCGGGCTTCGTGGCCGGTCTCGTGCTGTTCATCTGGATCGTGTGGGGGATGATCCGCTCCGGATCCTGGTAGCGACCGCCCGCCGGGCCGTCGGCATCCGTGTGCGGTGGTACGGTCGGCCGGGCCGATGACCGCTACCGACATGAGCCCTGAACCCCCGCCCTGGCGCGCATCACGCGTGTCGTATGCCGATGTGCGGCGGGTGCAGGATGCCCTGGCGTGCCCCGAGCCCATGGCGTGGATTCTCGTGCGGCGCGGGCTGTCCGACCCTGTCGCGGCCCGTGAGTTCCTGGCGGCCGACGGCGACCTGCGCGACCCCGATGCCATCGAGGGGGTGGGTGCTGCCGCCACGCGATTGATCGAGGCCATCCGACGTGGCGAGCGCATTGCGATTCATGGCGACTACGACTGCGACGGGGTGTGTTCCACCGCAATTCTCGCGGGGGCGCTGCGTGCCCGTGGCGCCGACGTCGTGACGTTCCTGCCCAGTCGGTTCACCGACGGCTACGGCGTCTCGGAGGCCACGGTGGAGCGGCTGGCCGACGAGGGTGCCCGTGTCATCACCTGCGTCGATTGCGGCACGTCGAGCGTGGAGGCGCTCACCCGCGCCCATGAACTGGGCATGGATGTGGTGGTGATCGACCACCACCTGGCCGGCGGCGCCCGCCCGCCCGGCATCCTTGCCAACCCGGCACTCGGCCGTGGAATGGAGGTGCTCCCCGCAGCCGCCGGAGTGGTGTTTGACGTCACCCGTGTCATCGCCCGTGAGATGGATGGCGACCTGCTGTCGCCGGCAGCCGATGCCGGCGTGGATCTGGCGGGGCTCGCCACCGTTGCCGATTCGATGCCGCTGATCGGCGACAACCGCCGCCTGGTGCACCGGGCCATGACCGCCATCAGGCGCGGGGAGCGACCGGGCATCGTTGCGCTCTGTGGCGTGGGCGGGTCGAACCACCGCGCCATCACGCCACGTGGGCTCTCGTTCACCCTCGCCCCGGCCATCAATGCGGCAGGGCGACTCGGCGATGCCGGGCGGGCCCTCGACCTGCTGCTGGCCACTGACGAACGCGAGGCGCGCGAACTGGCCGAAGAACTCTGGGCGCTCAACAAGAAGCGCCGTGATGTGGAGCGCGAGGTCACCGCCGAGGCCATCGCCATCGTTGAGGCCGAACCCGCCGACCGTCGCGATGCGCCCATCACGTTGGTGTCGGGCGAGGGCTGGCACGAGGGCGTGGTGGGCATTGTGGCCTCGCGCCTCGTTGAGCGGTTCGCCCGCCCGGCAATCGTGCTGTCGGTCACTGGCGACGAGGCCAAGGGATCGGGGCGCAGCATGCCCGGGGTTGATCTGCACGCGATCGTCGGCGAGGCCGACGGGGTGCTCACCCGGTGGGGTGGGCACAGCGGGGCTGTGGGCGTGTCGCTCGGGACCAGTGACATCGGCGTGTTCCGGGGGGCGCTCGAGCAGGCGGCCGCTGGGCGCAGAGCGGACATCACCCGGGCCCGTACCCGCTCCGTTGATGCCGTCGCCGGGGGCCCTGATCTCACGCTGGCCACGGCAGAGGCGCTTGAGGCGCTCGCACCGTTCGGCCGGGGCAACCCCGAGCCCCGTGTCGTCATTCCGGGCTGCGCGATCACCGGAATCTCGCGCGTCGGGGATGGCCGTCATCTGAAGGCGCGCCTGTCCGCGGGCGGGGTGATGGCACCGGCCATCGGCTTCAGCATGGGCAACACGGCACCGGCCCTGCAGGAGGATGGCGAGGGCGCGCGATACGACGCCATCGCGCGCCTTGAGGTTGAGCGGTGGCAGGACACCGTTGGTGCCCGGGTGACGCTCGAGGCGCTTGAGCGGCTGCCCGCGGGCCCTGTGGTCCCCGGACTGTGCGAGACCCCGTGCGATGCGTCATGCACGCATCGTGTTGACGCCCAGGCGATACGGGCCATGGTGGACGCGCCCCTCCCGGCGCCAGAGGCCAGCCACGCAGTCGCGCCACCATCGGCCGTGTTCGATCGCCGGGGTGAAGGGCGGGCGCTGCCCCTGATCGTCTCGCTGGCCGGGGCCGATGGGGGAGTGGTGGCGGTGGTCAGCGATGTGCCGCGACGGCGCGGCACGCTTGAGTCGGTGCTCGCCCCCGGTCGTCTCGGCGTGGAGGTTGCCGTACTGGGCGGGGAGCGGTGCGATGCCACCGCCATGGCTGCCCGCCTCGCGCGTGCCCGTGGCGGCCCGCTGCTTGCAATGCTCGACTACCGGGCGCTTGCGCTGGTGGAGCTGCCAGCTGATGTTCATCTGGTGCTGGTTGACCCACCGCTGAGTGAGGCCGATGTGGATTCGCTTCGACGGGCCAGCGCCGGTCGCAGCGTGCACGTGGCCTGGGGGGACGACGAGGCGCGGCATGCGCTCCGTATTGCCGAAGACGACCTGAGCGTGCGGGAGACCGCCCGCGCCATCTGGCCGCTGCTGCAGACAGATGCCGCACACCTCGTCTGGGGCCCGTCGCTTGCCCAGGCGCTGGCGGGGGATGGGGCGGTGAGCAGGTCGCCGAGGGCCGTGGCCATTGCGCTCGCAGCGCTCCGCGATGCCGGGCTCATCACCGTTGACAACGCCGGCATCTCGGTGGCGCCGGGCGGCGCACGTGCCGACCTCGATGCCACGCCAACCGGGCTGCATGCCGCCGCGCTGCTCGACCAGGCACGGATGCTCGCCGGTCGCGCGGGCACCCTCGACCCCTTTGCCGATCCGTCCCGCGTTGCGGGCGCGTTATCGTAGGAGCCGTGGGAACTCCGCTTGCCGACCTCGGGCTGTCTCCAGCCACCGGCCCCTCGGAACTCGAGGCGCTGGTACGCGAGGTGCTGGCCAATCACCCCGACGCCGATGCCGACGCCATTCGCCGGGCGTACGTCTTTGCCGACGAGAAGCACCGCGATCAGTTGCGGCACTCTGGCGAGCCCTACATCACGCACCCGCTGGGGTGTGCCCGCATCTGTGCCGGGCTGGGCCTTGACGACCAGACCATCCAGGCCGCGCTGCTGCACGACACGGTGGAGGACACCCCGGCCACGCGTGAAGAGGTGGAGGACGCGTTCGGACCCGAGGTGGCGGCACTCGTTGATGGCGTCACCAAGCTCACGCGCATTCACTTTGAGAGCCAGGAGGAGCGGCAGGCCGAGAACTACCGCAAGCTCATCGTGTCGATGTCGAGCGATATCCGCGTGCTGCTGGTGAAGCTGGCCGACCGCCTGCACAACATGCGCACGTTGCAGTACATGAGCAAGGCCAAGCAGGTGCAGAAGGCCCGCGAGACCCTTGAGGTCTACGCGCCGCTCGCACACCGCCTGGGTATCCACTCGCTCAAGTGGGAGCTTGAAGACCTCTCGTTCCAGGCGCTCCACCCCAAGCGCTACGCCGAGATCCAGCAGATGGTCAACCAGCGCCGGGCCGACCGCGAGGACTACGTGGAGGTCGCGGGCGAGGAACTGCTCGGCGAGCTGCGCAAGGTGGGCGTTGAGCCCGTCGAAATCACCGGGCGTGCCAAGCACTTCTATTCGATCTACGAAAAGATGACCCGCAAGGGCAAGGAGTTCAACGAGATCTACGACCTCACGGCCATGCGCGTGATCGTCGACTCGGTGAAGGACTGCTACGGCGCCGTGGGCACCATCCACTCGCTGTGGAAGCCCATTCCTGGCAGGTTCAAGGACTACATCGCCATGCCGCGGCTGAACATGTATCAGTCGCTGCACACCACGGTCATCGGCCCGCAGGGCAAGCCGCTCGAGATCCAGATCCGTACGCCCGAGATGCACCGCACCGCTGAGTTCGGCGTGGCTGCGCACTGGCTGTACAAGGAGGAGAACCGCACCGCGGAGACCGCGGACGGCGATCGCCTCGAGTGGCTCTCCCGCATGATGGACTGGCAGCGCGACACCACCGACCCCGGTGAGTTCATGGAATCGCTCAAGGGCGACCTGTACTCGCAGGAGGTGTTCGTATTCACCCCCAAGGGCGAAGTGCGTGCGCTGCCGCAGGGGTCCACACCGCTCGACTTCGCCTACGACGTGCACACCGACGTGGGCCACCGGTGCGTGGGCGCGAAGGTGAATGGCCGCATCGTGCCGCTCACGCACGAGCTTGAGTCGGGCGATTTCGTGGAGATCCTCACCTCCAAGCAGCCCCGCGGCCCGTCGCGTGACTGGCTGGGCGTCGTGCAGACCTCGAAGGCGCGTTCGCGCATCAGGTCGTTCTTCAGTCGTGAGCGGCGGGAGGACGCGGAGCACCACGGCCGCGACGTGCTGCAGGAGGCGCTCCGCAAGGCGGGCCTGCCCAACCAGCGCATCGTGGGGTCACCACTGTTCGCCGGCGTCATCCAGGAGATGGGCTTCAAGCGGGCGGAAGACTTCTACATCTCGCTCGGTCTCGGCAAGACGTCCACGCAGGTCGTGGTCAACAAGATCATCGCCGGGCTCAAGACCCAGGAGGGCGAGGTGGCGGTCGACCCGTCACCGGCACCCCAGCGGTCGGGCCGCATGCGGCAGGCGGGTGTGTCGTCGGATCTGGGTATCGAGATCGAGGGTGTGGCCGACGTGATGGTGCGCATGGCCAAGTGCTGCAAGCCCGTGCCCGGTGACGAGATCGTGGGGTACATCTCGCTGGGCCGGGGCATCACCATTCACCGTGATGACTGCCCCAACGCACGCCAGCTCATGCGATCGCCCGAACGGTTCACGCCTGTGGCGTGGGGTGGGGAGCGCCGCCAGTCGTTCGGGGTCGAACTCGCCGTGGAGGCATGGGACCGGCACCGCCTGCTCGAGGACATCTCGCGCACGATCGCCGAGAACGGGGTGAACATCCTGTCGGCGCAGTGTCAGGTGGACGATCAGATGGCACGGCACCGTTTCGTGCTCGAAATGGCCGATATCGAGACACTTCGAAGCCTCACGGCGCAGATGCGCAACATCGAGTCGGTGTTTGATGCGTATCGGGTGACTCCAGGGGCATAACCGCCCCCGCTGGTGCTGGTAGCGTGGCGCCAGTGGACCTGTTGGACATCGTCATCGTCGCGGCTGCGGCCGTGGGCGTCATCGCCTTCATCACCCTCGCCGTGGTCATCGTCCTGCAGGGACGTGCCCTCAAGCGTCTCGAGGATCGCGTTGGGCCGCCCGTACCCATGGGCGCGGCCCCGTCGCTCGAGCGAGTGCGTGCCATCGCATCGCAGCCCGAGGTACGGGTGGACATCCCCGCCGATGTGGCGGCACAGCCTCCGGTGGCGCAGCCCGCACCCGGCGCGGCGTCAGCCTCTCAGCCGGACGCCGCCGCTGCGACCGCAAGCGCCGCCGCCGCTCGTGCCGCCGAGCGCGGTGGGCAGCGCACGCAGGGTTCGGACACGTCGTCTCGCCCCTCGTCGGGCAGCGGCACCAAGATGCCCTCGTCCGGCAAATCTGGTGGTGGCAACGGCGCACTCATCGCGCTCGCGGGCATTGTCGCGATCGCGGTGATCGCGGTGGGCGTGTGGTTCCTGTTCCTGCGGGGCGGCGACTCATCGACACCCGCGACCGCAGGCACCTCCACGACTGCCACGAGTACCACTGGCACGACCGGCGGTACGTCCACGGCACCCGATACGGCCAGTGCCGTTCCCACTGATGTACCCCCGGTTGCCAACAAGGCCGCCTACACCGTTGCCGTGCTCAACGCGAGCGGTGTCTCGGGGGCCGCCGCCAATCGTGTGGCCCCGCGGGTGCAGGCGGCCGGTTACACCCTGGGTGTGGTCGACAACGCCGCGCAGCAGGATCTGGTGACGTCGGTTGTGCAGTACGTGGCCGGGCGCAAGGAAGTTGCCTGGAACGTGGCCAAGGATCTCGGCATCACCAGCGCCGGCCCGGTCGACGCCCTGTCGCAGGGCCGCATCGGCACTGCGGACGTCGTGGTGATCGTCGGCAAGGACCTCTCGAAGTAGCGCTCAGGCGGCGCCGTGTGCGCCGCCGCCCGGGGTGCGTTGCTCAATCACCGTGCCTGCCGGCAGGCGGCCGCGCCACTTGCCGGGCACGGGCGCGTCACCGATGAGGGTGGCTCCCGCGTGTCCATCGCCGCCTCCGTGTCTGCCTGCAGGGCGCGACCGGCGGCGTTCGGCGATGAGCGACACGTCGGCGTCGTCGAGCAGCCGGATGCGGCGGATGACCCCGTCGCCGCCGTTGGAGGCACCGGTGCCGCCCGAGCCGCGGCGCACGGCATACCGCTCGACGCGCACCGGCATGGCCACCTCGAGGGCCTCAATGGGTGTGTTGAGCGTGTTGCTCATGGTGACGTGCACGGCCGTGGGGCCGTCCGCCCCGGGCGACGCCCCCTGACCACCCGCCAGCGTCTCGAAATACACCCGCTCCCCAAACCCGAGGGTGAGGTTGTTCATGGTGCCCTGGCCCTGCGCCGGCACGTCAGCGGCCCCGCCCAGCGCGGCGATCACCGCGTCGGTGATGCGGCTCGACCCCTCAACATTGCCCGCGGCCACTGCGCTCGGCGGACGGGCATGCACCAGGCTGCCCTCTGGCGCGATGATGGTGACCGGTGCGAATGCACCCGCCGACGCCTGGATATCGGGGTCGGTGCAGATTCGCACGGCGAAGTACACCGCCGATCGCGTGACGGCGATGGGGCAGTTGAGGTTGCCGGGTCCGGCGGGGTCGGTGCCCGTGAAGTCCACGGTCAGCTGCTCGCCCGAGATGGCCACGCGCACACGGATGACGATGTCGTCGTCGGTGACCCCGTCACCCTCAAGCGCCTCCTCTGCATGCCACTCGCCGTCGGGCAATGCGGCGACGGCTGCGCGGGTGCGCCGCTCGGCGTAGGCGAGGATGTCGTCCATCGCCCCCGTGACGGTGCTCGCACCGCCGTGGCGAGCCGCCAGATCAGCCAGCCGGTCGTCGGCCAGGGCATGCGCCGCCAATTGTGCAGCCAGATCGCCGCGTCGTTCGTCCGGCGTGCGCGAGTTGGCAAGCACCAGTTCCAGCAACTGTGCGTCAACGCCGTCGGGGCCGGCCAGGCGCATGGGCGGGATGATCAGGCCTTCCTGCACCAGCTCGCGGGCGCCTGCGGGCATTGACCCGGGGCTCATGCCGCCGACATCGGCGTGGTGTGCCCGCGTCACCGCGTGCGCAATCACCACACCGTCAACGGCGATGGGGGAGACGATGGTGATGTCGGGCAGGTGCGTGCCGCCCCGATACGGGTCGTTGATGATCCAGGCCTCGCCGGGCAGGGCGCCACGCGCCATCACCGCCGCGACGGCTTCGGGCATGGCGCCCAGATGCACGGGTATCGAGTGCGACTGGGCCACCATGCGACCCTCGCCATCAAACAGCGCCGTGCTGCAATCGCGCCGTTCCTTGATGGTGACGCTGAATGCGGCACGTACCAGCGCAGCCTGCATCTCCTCGGCAATCGCGCCGAGGGCCGCGCTCCACACCTGCAGCCCGATGGGGTCGAGTCCGCTCATGCGCGTTCCATCACGATGGTGCCGTCCTCATGCCGTTGTGCGGTCCAGCCCTCACCGACCCAGCAGGTGCTGCCGGCCATGGGAATGGCAAGAGGGGCGGTGACGGCCCCATCAGCCACGGGATCGGGCTGCCACGCCAGATCGGGTCCGTCGGTGAGGACCGCCACACGCACCGACACCACCTCGACTGCCCGGGTGGGCATGGCGCCCCCTGATGCATGCGCATGGGCGTCGTGGAAGGTCTGCACGAGGGCATCGAACGGGCCATCGGGATTCCACGCAACGGTCAGCGCGTGGCTCTGGCCCACGTAGCGGCAGTCGGCGCGTACCTCGAGGC
>CAIPNN010000047.1 GCA_903866425.1 uncultured Actinomycetes bacterium | reverse complement strand
TGGATGCCATCCGCAAGAACACCATCACCTTCGGCATCGGCCCGGCGGGTACCGGCAAGACCTACCTGGCCGTGGCGCTCGCCGCCGCCGCGCTCAGCCGCCGCGAGGTGGGCCGCATCATTCTCACGCGGCCGGCCGTGGAGGCGGGGGAGAAGCTGGGTTTCCTGCCCGGTGACGTGGCTGCCAAGGTCGACCCGTATCTGCGCCCGCTCTTCGACGCGATGCACGACATGCTCGATGCCGACCGCGCCCAGCAGTACATGGAGCGCGGGCAGATCGAGGTGGCACCGCTGGCCTTCATGCGTGGCCGCACGCTCAACGACTCGTTCATCATTCTCGACGAGGCCCAGAACACCACCGTCGAACAGATGAAGATGTTTCTCACCCGCCTCGGGTTCGGCAGCACCGTCGTGGTCACCGGCGACGTCACGCAGGTCGACCTTCCGCGCGACCGGCGCAGCGGCCTGGCCGACATCGAGCAGGTGCTTGGCGGCATCCCCAACATCGGCGTGGTGCGGTTCTCGCATGAAGACGTTGTGCGCCACAAGTTGGTGCAGCGCATCGTGGAGGCCTACCGCGTGCATGAGGAAGGCGACCAGACCTGGGGTGTGCGGCCCTGATCGAGATCGAGGCATCGGTGGCCGACGGCGTCGGCCCGGTTGACCTCGACGCGCTCGCGGGTCGCGTGCGATTCACCTGTGCCCGCGTGGGGGTGGAGCGTGCGACGGTGGGACTCATGGTCATCGGCCCCGACGAGATGGCCCGCATCAATGGCGAGCACCGCGACAAGCCAACGCCCACCGACGTGCTGTCGTTCCCGGTGGACGGCCCTGAGGCACTCGACTGGCCCGACGACGGTCCGCCGCCTGAACTCGGCGACATCATCATCTGCCCCGACGCCGCCGAAGAGCCGCTCACCACGCTTGCCGTGCACGGCCTGCTGCACCTGGTGGGCTACGACCACGAGGTTGACGACGGCGAGATGCTGGCGCTGCAGGACGACATCGTGGACGCCGCCGATGCCGCCGATGCCCACAGCGGTGACACCGAGTGACCGAGCCCGAGGAGCAACGTCCGGTTCAGCGCCTGCTCCGGCGCCCGCGTCAGGGCGCGCTGCCGCGTCAGGGATCGCTTCGCTGGTCATTCACCTGGGCGGTCGAGGGCATCGTGTTCGTGCTGCGCACCCAGCGCAACATGCAGATTCACGTGGCCGCCGGCACCATCGTCTTCATCCTCGCGCTGCTGCTGGGCGTGAGCCGACTTGAGCTGCTGGCGCTTGTGGGCGCCGTTGGCCTGGTGCTCGTGGCCGAGATGTTCAACACCGCAATCGAGGCGGCGGTTGATGCGGTGGTCACCAGCTATCACCCCTTGGTGAAGGTGGCCAAGGATGTCGCCGCCGGAGCGGTGCTCATCGCGGCCGCCTGTGCCCTGGCCATCGCGTATCTGGTGCTCTACGGACGTCTCACCGAGCCCGGCCGCAACCTGCTGCGCGGTGCCCGTCAGGCGCCCACGCACGTGGTGCTCATCGCCCTTGCCATCACGCTGCTCTCGGCCATCGCCATCAAGGCCTATGTCGGCCGCGGCACGCCGCTTCGCGGCGGCTTCCCGTCGGGCCACGCGGCAGCAGCCTTCGCGGCGTGGATGGCCATCACGCTCGTGGTTGCCCCGTGGACGCACGCGGCCCTCATCAGCACCCTGGCCTTCCTCATGGCCCTGCTCGTGGCGCAGTCGCGGGTGGAGGCCGGCATCCACTCGGCCCTTGAGGTGGTGGCGGGTGCGGTGCTCGGCGCCGGGGTCACACTGCTGCTCTTCCAGATATGGGGTTGACATGACGTCGTTGCATTCGGGGCTCGTGGCACTGGCGGGTCGCCCCAACGTGGGCAAGAGCACACTGGCCAACGCCCTGGCGGGCGCACATGTGGCCGCGGTGAGCGACCGCCCGCAGACCACCCGACGCCGCGTACTGGCGGTGGCTCGCGGTGAGGGCTGGCAGGCCGTACTGCTCGACCTGCCCGGTTTCCAGCGCCCGGCTGACCGCCTGACCGAGCGCATGCAGGAGACCGTCGACCGCACGGTCACCGACACCGACGCCGCGCTCTTTCTGCTCAACGCCGCCGAGGACATCGGCAAGGGGGATCGGTTCATCGCCGAGCGCCTCAAGGCCAGCGGGCTTCCCGTGGTGATCGTGGTGAATCAGGTGGATCGCGTTGAGCGCGATGTGGTGGCGCGCGTCATTCTGCAGGCGTCAGAACTGCTGCCCGACTTCGTGGCGCTGCACCCGGTGAGCGCACTCACCGGGGAGGGGCTCGATGCGCTGCGCGAGGAATTCCCGGCGCTGCTGCCCGAGGGCCCCCTGTACTTCCCCGACGGCGTCACCACCGACCAGACGCAGGATGAGATGGCCGCCGAGATGATCCGCGAGGCCGCCATCCAGCGCATGCGCGATGAGGTGCCCCATGCACTGGCCGTGCACGTGGAGGACATCACCGACGCCAAGAAGGGCATTCGCATTGAGGCCTACATCTACGTGGAGGCCGAGAGTCAGAAGGGCATCGTGGTGGGCAAGGGCGGCACCATGATCCGCGACATCGGCACGCAGGCCCGCATGGTGCTGTCCGAGTTCTTCAAGCAGCCCGTGCACCTCGACCTGCAGGTGAAGGTGAGGCCCCGCTGGCGTCGTGACGATGCCATGCTGGATCGCCTCGGGCTCTAGCGCCCGCCTATACTTCCGCGCCATGCCCGACCCCTTCGATACCCGCGCCCGTTGAGGGCACGCGAACTGGCGAAGAGCCTCGACTTCACGCTCATCCGCGCAGGGGTCACGGCCGACGATCTGGCGCGTCACTGCGCCACCGCAGCCCAGCTGCACGTGGCCAGCGTGGTGGTGCCACCGGTGATGACAACCGCGGCCGCCAATGCCCTGCGCGGAGGCGATGTGAAGGTGGGCACCGTGGTGAGTTTCCCCTTCGGGAGCGACGACACCGCGGTGAAGGCGCGTGCCGTGCGGGCGGCGGTTGCGGCCGGCGCCCGTGAGGTTGACGTGGTGATGGACATCTCGGCGCTGCTGTCGGGTCGCCTCGGGCAGGCCCGGGCCGATCTGGGTGCGGCGGTGGATGCCGCCCGCGATGCCACCAGCAGCCACGTGATGGTGCGGGCCGTTGTAGAGGCCCCCATGCTGGGCGAACGCCTGCTGCGCCGCGCATGCGGCGTGGTGGTGCTGGCCGGCGCCGACTTCGCCGTGACGGCAACCGGTGTGGCCGGTGGCGCCCGCACCGTTGACGTGGAGATCATGCGCGAGTCGCTTCCCGTCGAGGTGGGCATCATCGCGGCCGGTGGCATTGAGGATGTTGACGTCGCCATCGCCCTCCTGGATGCAGGTGCACAGCGGGTTTCGACGAATGCGGCCGGGATGATGGTGGAGACCCTGATGGGGGTGGCGGCATGAGCATTGACGACATCGCGTTCAACGACGATGGCCTGGTGCCCGCAGTGGTGCAGGACGCCGAGACGGGCCGCGTGCTGACCGTCGCGTGGATGAACCGCGACTCGCTCGAGAAGACGATCGAGACGGGCCAGACCTGGTTCTGGAGCCGGTCGCGCCAGGAGTTGTGGAACAAGGGCGCCACGAGTGGCAACACGCAGGAGGTGGCGGGCATCGCCACCGATTGCGACAGCGACGCCATCGTGGTGTCGGTCATCCCGGCGGGCCCTGCCTGCCACACGGGTGAGACCACCTGCTTCCACGTGCCGCTGCAGGGCGATGTGGGTGCCGACAATGCCTCGTACGCCATGCTGCCCGACCTCGAGGCCATCATCCGCGAGCGTGTGCAGGATGCCGACCCCGCCAGCTCGTACACCGCGCACCTCATGGCCAAGGGCATCGACACCATGTGCAAGAAGGTGGGCGAAGAGGCCACGGAGGTCGCCATCGCCGCCAAGGGTCAGGAGCGCGACCAGCTCATCTACGAGAGCGCCGACCTGCTCTATCACCTCATGGTGTTGTGGCAGTCGCAGGACATCCGCCTGAGTGAGGTGGCCGAGGAGCTGGCATCACGGAGGCGGGAGGAGGGGTGACCACCCTTCGCATCGACGTGCCGGCACGGCCGTCGGGTGACGGCCTCGTGGTGACGCCGTCGCGCGACGACGCGAGCGCGCAGGCCGGCACCTATCGGCAGGTGCCGCTGGCCCACACGTACCTCGACGATCTCGAGACCCCGGTCGCGGCCATGCTCAAGCTGCGCGATTCCGGCCCGTGCTTCCTGCTCGAGTCGGCGGAGCAGGGCCAGCGTCTCGGCCGCTACTCGATGATCGGCATCGACCCGCAGGCGGTCATCACCGCCCGCGATGGCACCCTCACCATCCGCCGCGACGACGGCAGCGACGAGGTGCTCGACCCGGCAGACCCCTTCGGCACAGTGCAGACCATCGTCGACGACGTGAAGATGGCGCCGCCGGCGGGCGATCTGGCCTTCTGGGGCGGGGCCGTGGGCTTCTTCGGGTACGACCTCGTGCGCACCGTCGAGCACCTGCCTGACGTGCCCGACGACGACCTGGGCATCCCCGACATGGTGATGATGCTCACCGGCCCGGTGGTGCTGTTCGACCACCTGCGCAGGTCGACCACCATCATCGTGCCGTGTCCGGTTGCCGAGGGCGTTGACATCGCGCCGGAGTACGACCGCGCCGTGTCACGCATCGCCGCCATCAAGGCCACGCTGCAGGGCCCCGTGCCGCCGCTGCCGCCGCGCGCGCCCGCCGATATCGGACCGGTGGAGAGCAACATCGGCCACGACCCCTTCTGCGCCGCCGTCGAGACCGTGCGCGAGTACGTGTACGCCGGTGACGCTTTTCAGGTGGTGCCGTCGCAGCGTTTCTCGGCCACTGTCGGGCTCGAGCCCTTCGCCGTGTATCGCGGGCTTCGCACCGTCAATCCGTCCCCGTACATGTTCTTCATCGACACGGGCGACGTGGCCCTCGCCGGGTCGTCGCCGGAGATGCTCGTGAAGGTCACCGACGGGGTGGTGGAGACCCGCCCCATCGCCGGCACGCGCCAGCGCGGTGCCGACCGGGCGGAGGACCTGGCGCTGGCAGACGAGTTGCTGTCAGACCCCAAGGAACGTGCCGAGCACGTGATGCTGGTTGACCTTGGCCGCAACGACCTGGGCCGTGTGTGCGCACCGGGCAGCGTGCGGGTGAAGGAGCTGATGGTGGTCGAGTTCTACAGCCACGTCATGCACATCGAGAGCAGCGTGGTGGGCGTGCTGTCGGATGGTCGCCGCGCGGTTGACGCGCTCAAGTCGACGTTCCCCGCGGGCACCCTGTCGGGCGCCCCCAAGGTGCGCGCCATGGAGATCATCGACGAGCTCGAGCCCACCAAGCGCGGCCCCTATGGCGGCGCGGTGGGGTACATCGGGTTCGACGGCAATCTCGACACCTGCATCACCATCCGCACCATCGTGTGCAAGGACGGCCGCTGCCACGTGCAGGCGGGTGCCGGTGTGGTTGCCGACAGCAATGCCGAGTCGGAGTTCGAGGAGACCCAGCGCAAGGCGGCGGGCATGTTCCGCGCCATCGAGGTGTCGGCACAGCAGGAGAACTGGTGAGCCAGCCCCACGTCGTCATCGTCGATAACTACGACTCGTTCACGTACAACCTCTTCCAGTACCTGGCAGAGGCCGGGGCGAAGGTGGACGTGTACCGCCACGACCAGATCACCGTGGACGGCATCCGCGACCTCACGCCCTCGCACGTGGTCATCTCGCCCGGGCCAAAGACCCCCGACGAGGCCGGCATCTCACTCGATGTCATCCGCGAGATGGCCGGCGAAGTGCCCATCCTCGGCGTGTGCCTGGGGCACCAGGCCATCGGACAGGCGTTTGGCGGCACCGTGGTGCGCGGGGCTGAGCCCGTGCACGGCAAGACCAGCGAGATCGCCCACGACGGCCGCACCGTGTTTGCCGGTCTGCCCGACCCGATGACCGCCACCCGCTACCACTCGCTGGTGGTGGAGCGCGCGAGCCTGCCCGACGTGCTCGAGGTCTCCGCCTGGTGCGATGGCGACGTCATCATGGGCCTGCGCCACAAGACGCTGCCGGTGGAGGGCGTGCAGTTCCACCCCGAGTCGATTCTCACTGGGGAAGGGCGCAGCCTGCTCGGCAATTTCCTCAAGGCCACGGCCTGATGCCCGACCCCATCCTCACCGAGGCCATTGAGCGCCTTCTGGCGGGTGACGACATCGGCCGCGCGGGTGCGCAGGCCGCCGTTGGTGTGGTGATGGACGGCGAGGCGGAGGATCCGCAGGTGGCCGGGTTCCTCATCGCCCTGCGCGCGAAGGGCGAGAGCGCGGAAGAATTGGCGGGTATCGCTGACGCCGTGCGGCTTCGCGCCGAGTCGGTGCAGGTGGACCCGTCGCTCACGCTGGTGGACACCTGCGGTACCGGAGGGGGGCCATCGACGGTCAACATCTCGACTGGCGCAACGTTTCTGGCGGCCGGTGCCGGAGCGCATGTGGCCAAGCACGGCAACCGGGCGGTCACCTCGTCGTGCGGCAGTGCCGACGTGCTCGAGGCGTTCGGTGCCCGGGTCGATCTGGCACCCGAGGCCATTGCGCAGTGCATTGAGGACGTCGGCGTGGGGTTCATGTTCGCCCCTGGCCACCACCCGGCATTCCGCCACGTGGGCCCTGTGCGGAAATCGCTGGGGGTGCGGACTGCCTTCAACCTCATCGGGCCGCTGGCAAACCCGGCGGGTGCGCAGCGTCAGGTGATCGGCGTGAACAGCCCCGAGTACCTCGAACGCGTGGCACGTGCCATCCGCGGCCTCGGTGTCGAGCGCGCGCTGGTGGTGCGTGGTCGCGACGGGCTCGACGAGATCACCACCATGGATGCCACTGACGCCTTCCTGATCGAGCAGGACCGCATGGACCCATTGCAGCTCGACCCGGCCATTCTCGGCGTCACGCCGCCGTCGCTGGGCGATCTGGCAGGCGGCACGGCCGACGACAACGCGCGCATCCTGCGCGGTGCAATCGGCGGCGCGCCGGGTCCGGTGCGCGACATCCTCGTGGTCAACGCTGCCGCCGCCCTGTGGATGGCCGGTATTGCCACTGACCTTGCCGACGGTATGGCCAAGGCAGAGGAGGCCGCCACCTCGGGTGCGGCGACCGACGTTCTTGACCGCTTCATCGAGATGACCGGGCGCCTCGCGCCCGCCGGATAGGGAAGGAAGAGACTCCCCCACATGCCCACATTCCTCGACCAGGTGATCGAGCGCACGCGTGCAGACGTTGATGCCCGAGCAAAGGTGGTGCCGGTAGAGGCGCTCGAGGAGCGCATCGAGGCTCCCGGCCGCAGCCGGCCGTTCAGTGAGGCACTGGTGGCGGAGGGCATCTCGCTCATCGCCGAGATGAAGCGCGCGAGCCCATCGAAGGGGCCCATCCGCCCGGATGCCACCGTCACCCAGATCGTGCAGGCCTACGAGCGAGCCGGCGCAAGCGCATGTTCGGTGCTCACCGAACCCGCGTGGTTCGGTGGGTCGCTCGACGACCTGGTGGAGGCCCGGGCGGCGGTTGATCTTCCGCTGCTCCGCAAGGATTTCATCGTCACGCGGTATCAGATCCTCGAGGCCAAGGTGGCAGGGGCCAATGCGGTGCTGCTCATCGTGGCGGGGCTCAGCCCCGACCGGCTGGTGGAACTTCAGGAGATCGCGGCATCCGTGGGCCTCGACACGCTGGTGGAAGTTCACGACGAGGACGAGATGGAGATCGCGGTGGAGGCGGGCGCCGAGATCATCGGTGTGAACAACCGCAACCTGCACACCCTCGAGGTGGATCCCGAGACGGCGCTGCGCCTGCTGCCGGACGCCCCGGCCGGAACCATCGTGGTTGCCGAGAGCGGCATTACGTCGCGCGACGACGTGCAGCGCCTTGAGGAGGCCGGTATTGATGCAATCCTCGTGGGTGAGACCCTGATGCGAAGCGACGACACCGGTGAGGCCGTGCGCACACTTCTTGGAACAATGAGGCAGCAGGACTGATCCGCCGCCTGGCAGCAGCCGCGCTGGTCGTGGCTGCCGGGGCGTCTGTGGCCGCCGCAGCGCCGTCGCCCGGCACCGTCGAGGTGCGCGACGACGTGGGCAACCTTGTCGGATCCACGACGGGCACGGAAGCCGTGCGTGACGCCCTGGCGCTGGTCACCACCAGCCGGGTTGGCGACACCGTGCCGTGGGCAATCAGCATCGGCGCGGGTACCTACGGCGACTTCGCAGTTACGCAGCGCAACCTCAGCGTCGTGGGTGATCCCGCCACCGGCGTCATCATCTCCGGCATGGGGCTCACCGACGACACCACCGGTGGCTGCGCCCGCATCACGCGCGGCAACGTGACGCTCGACGGCATTATCTGCCGCGGCGCCACCAAGACCGGTATCACCACTGCGCCGCCCAATGGGGAGGGCGGCATCGTGGTGCGCAATGTGACGGTTGAGGCCGCGGGCGTGAATGCCATCAGCGCCACCGGGGGCACCGGCATCGTCATTCAGGACGCCGTCATCACCAATCCCAAGCGCAGCGGTATCCGTCTGGCGTCGCTCACCGCGGCGGGTCCGTACGCCATCGTTGGTGGCTCGGTCACCGGCGCTGCTGCCAACGGACTTGAGCTCGCCGACGATGTCACCAAGCTGGCGGTCACCGGGCTCGCCATCAGCGGCGCCAAGGGCTCCGGGGTGCTGAGCAACGATGCCGGGAACGCCGACCTCACGCTGCAGGGGGTCACCGTCGGCTCGGGTGCCAAGGACGGCGTCAGTTTCGGCGGCGGCGGACTCCGGCTGGCCGTGCGCGATTCGGTGATCACCGGCAATGCAGGCGCGGGTATCCGACTTGCCGAGGGCACCGGGTTTGCCGTCTCGGGCGTCACGCTTGATGCATCCAACGGCGGTGGCGACCTGCTGTTCACCGCCGACGACCGCACGGGAGGGTCCTACCGGGGCCTGCAGGCAGGCGGTGGCTTCTCACTGCTGGGCGACCCCTATGCCGTGCGCATTTCGGCTGCACGGGCGGGGCTGCCGGCATCGGCAGGTGGGCGTGCCCGCTCCGGTGCGGCGCTGGCCATCGCCGCCACTGCGAGCACGGCCAAGCGGCGACTGGTTGTCCGCTTCGAGGCCGGTGGCACCGTGTGGCGCGGCGCCGGCAAGTGGGGCAAGGTCAAGACCAGCCGTCGCATCCGTGGTGGCACCCAGGCAGTTCTCGGCACGTCGTATCTCGGCACGGCAAGCGCGCTGTACGCGCCCTTCGGCTGATGACCGAGCCACCCGAGGACGTCGGCGCCGATCGACGCAGGCTCGTGGGTCTCATCGTGGGGGCGGTGATCGCCGCGCTCATCATCGGTCTGTTGGTGGTGGGTCTTCTGGCCCGTGGCAACTCAACGTCAATTGACGATGCGCTGGCGACGGGGCAGCGCCCACCGGCCCCCAACATCACCTTGCCGGTGCTCGTGAGCGGTGCGGGTCTGCCGCCCGTTGGTCAGACGGCGTCGCTTGCGTCGCTCAAGGGCACCCCGGTGGTGCTCAACCTGTGGGCCTCGTGGTGCGGGCCGTGTCGCGATGAGGCGCCCATCTTCGAAAAGGCCTGGGATCAGTACAAGGGCAAGGGCGCGCTGGTGCTGGGCCTCGATCTGCAGGACCTCACCGAGAACGCGCTCGCGTTCGTCAAGAAGTACGACATCACGTACCCGTCGCTGCGTGACGGCACCGACGCCAGCAAGCGCGATCTTGAGGCCACCGGTGTGCCCGAGACCTTCATCATCGACAGGAAGGGCCGCATCGCGCTCCACATCACCGGCCAGGTGACCGATCTGCGGCAGATCACTGTGCCCCTCGACCAGGTGCTGGCCGAGAAGTGATGCGTCGCGCGCTTGCCGTCGCCCTTGCCGTATTCGCGCTCGGCGGCGTCGCTGCACCGGCATTCGCCGTGACGGCCCAGCAGATCTACCGTGAGACGCGTTGCCCGACGTGCAACACCCCGCTTGACGTCTCCACGTCGCCCGCCGCACAGGCGATCAAGGACTTCATCCAGGTGCGCATCGCCAAGGGGCAGAGCGAAGAGCAGATTCTTGCGGCGCTTGAAGCTGAGTTCGGCCGCGAGGTCCTGGCCACTCCGCCCAAGGAGGGGTTCGACCT
>CAIPNN010000046.1 GCA_903866425.1 uncultured Actinomycetes bacterium | reverse complement strand
GGTGATCCTGCATTTGCGGGCCCCGCAAATGCCGATCACGTTTCGCGAGAGGTCCGACCCCCAATCACCTGCCGGGCCGAAGGGTTTGCCGCGGGCCCCGACTACTCCCAGTCACTCTCCGTGGCGAGGCGCGCGTATTCGCGCCATTCGCTGAGAATCGCCTTGACGTCCTTTGCCCGGATGTCGGGATGCAGCCGCGTGATGAGGTCAACGGCCATGCCGTCGGCGTTCTTCACAGGCGGGTCGCCGATCTCCTTGAGCACGGTCCACACGTCGTCTTCGTACAGGGCCGGTCGTGCGCCCAGGATGAACGCGGCGGCCTCGCCCAGGTCCAGATCGTCGTCGTCCATCAGGCCTTGATCTCGGGTCCGCTCTTCGCCCGGTCGTACACGTCGTCGCCCAGGCCCATCTCCCGCAGCTCCACCTTGCGCACGCGTTCGGTGGGTGTCTTCGGCAGGTGCTCCAGAAAGCGGACGTATCTGGGGACGGCGAAGTAGGGCATCTTGTCGGCGCAGTAGGTGAGGAGCTCATGCGGGTCGGGCACACCTTCGCGCGGCACGATGCAGATGAGGATCTCCTGCTCCGACCCGGCGCCCTCGCCAGCGGCCACACCCACGGCTGCGGCCTCAAGCACGCCCGGGTGGCTTGCCACCACCTGCTCCACCTCCATGGACGACACGTTCTCGCCGCGGCGCCTGATGTAGTCCTTCACGCGGTCCATGAAGTACAGGTAGCCATCGTCGTCCATCCGGCCCAGGTCGCCGGTGTGCAGCTTGAGGTTCTTGAAGTCCTCCGCCGTCTTCTCGGGCATGCCGGCGTAGGAGCGCATGACGATGTTCGGCAACTTCATGTCAACCACGATCTCGCCCGAGGTGCCATTCGGCACCGGCCGGTCGGTACCCGGCTCCACCACGCTCACCTCAAACCCGGGGCTCGCCATGCCGCACGAGCCCGGCTTCTCGATGCCCGGCGGCACATAGGTGACCATGCCGGTCTCCGTGAGGCCGTAGCCCTCATGCCAGCGGATACCGAAGCGCTCCTTGAAGTCGTGGTAGATGTCCTTGGGCGCGGGCATGGCCATGATGCGCGTCACCGAGTGGGCACGGTCGTACTCACCCGGCGGTGTGTTCCAGATGAAGTAGTTCATGGCGCTGACCGTGTTGAGGATGGTTGCGCCGCACTCGGTGACCTCGCGCCAGAAGTTGGTTGACGAGTACCGGGCCGAGATCTGGATGCGCGCGCCGGCGATCATGGCCGGGTAGCAGTTGAGCACCTGCGCGTTGCTGTGGAAGAGCGGCAGGCAGGTGTAGAAGACGTCGTCCTCGGTGACGCCGCACACGTTGTTGTAGGTGCGGCCCGAGAAGTAGTCGGATGCGTGCTGCTTGACCACGCCCTTGCTGCGCCCGGTGGTGCCCGACGTGAACATGATCCGGGCATCGTCGACCCAGGTCACCTCAACGCCGGGGTCGGTCTCGGGCGCGTCATCCAGTACCGCGAAGGGCTCGAACGGCACCTTCGGGTTGGGCCCGTGCGGCGCGCCCGATGCCCATACGAACACGTGCTCGAGCACCGGCAACTCGTCGGCCACGTGGTCGAGGCGATCAAGTAGGTCGTCGCTGATCACGAGGAACCGTGACTGCGGCAGATTGATGACCCACGACAGGAAGTCGCCGCGGTAGGCGAGGTTGATGGGCGACTGCACGCCGCCGGCGCGCAGGATTCCAAACCACAGCGCCACCTGGTCGATCGAGTTGGGCATGAGGGTGCTGACGCACTCGCCCTTCTGCAGTCCCCGTGCGATGAGCGCGTTGGCGATGCGGTTGGCACGGGCGTTGATCTCGCCGTAGGTCACCCACTCGCCCTCACCAAACCGGATGTACGGCCGGTCGGGGTGCGCCTCGGCGCGATCGCGGAGAATGCGGGGGAGCACCCACCCCGTCGGGTCCTCCTTGGTGTACCAGTCGCTCCACTCTCTGCTCATGCGAGGAGGCTACCGGGAGGGCTTCTCCGGCGCTGTGGTACCTTCCCGCCCCCGCAAACAACCGGAGGCTTCCCTGTGGGCAAGACCGGCCAGCGCATCGCCGTGACCCTGGCGTGCCAGGACTGCAAGAGGCGCAACTACCAGTCGAATAAGAGCAGGCGCAACACGCCCGACCGCGTGTCGCTCAGCAAGTACTGCCGCTGGTGTGGCCGTCACACGGAGCACCGCGAGACGCGGTAAACGAGGTCACGCCGGGAGACCGGCACCCGAGGCAGAGGGTCGTAGCTCAATTGGTAGAGCACCGGTCTC
>CAIPNN010000045.1 GCA_903866425.1 uncultured Actinomycetes bacterium | reverse complement strand
GGTGGCCTGAGCGTGACTGACGCCGTGTCAGGGGGCTTGGCAACTGACGACGCGTGGGTTGGCGCTGCTCGTGCGGCGTTGCCGGCGCTGGGCGCAGAGGTGTATCTGAACACCGGGGGCGCCGGGCCGCTCCCGGTGATGGCGACCGAGGCGATGACGGAGATGGTGCGCGCCCAGGGCGGGCGTGGCCGCATGAGCGCCCGGGCGGTGGACGAAAGCCGCCAGCGGCAGGAGCGGCTGCGATCGGCGGCCGGGGCTGTGCTCGGCCGGCCCGGCACGGAAATCGCGATCGCGCAGAGCAGCACCCACGGGATGAACGCCGTCATCTGGGGGCTCGGCTTGCGGGCCGGCGACGAGGTGCTGACAACCGGGATGGAGCATCCGGGGCTGGCGGTGCCGCTGGCACGGGCCTGCGCGGCGTCTGGCGCCACACTCCGCGTGCTGGATGTGGGCGACGGCGCCGGTGATATCGCCAGCGTCTTCGCCAGTGCGTGCAGCGAGCGCACGCGGTTGGTGGCGTTGTCGCACGTGTCGTGGCTCACCGGGGCAGTGCTGGACGTGGCAGGCGTGGCGCGGGCCGCCGCGGGTGTGGGGGCGCTGGTGCTGGTGGATGGTGCGCAGGCCGCGGGCGCCGTGCCTGTCGACCCAATGGCGCTCGGTGTGGACGCGTATGCGTTCCCTGCCCAGAAGTGGCTTCTTGGGCCCGAGGGCCTCGGTGCGTTGTGGATACGTCCGGACGTGATGGAGCAGGTTGTGCCGGTGACGAGTGGCTACGAGACCGGCACGGAGCACGGTTGGGATGGGTCGGTGGTGCTGCATCCCGACGCGCGACGCTATGAGGCCTCCACCCAGCCGGAGATCCTGCTTGCAGGGTGGATCGCGTCGCTGGAGTGGCTGTCGTCGCTTGGCTGGGATCGCATCCATGCAGCGACTGCGAGCGCGGCCGCACGGTGCCGTGCGGCGCTCGCGCGTATGCCCGGGGTACGCCTCGATGCCCCCGTGGAGTGTGCCTCCGGCCTGGTGTCATTCCGGGTACCGGGCCTGGCCTCAGAGGTTGCGGCGATGCAACTCGCAACGGCTGGTGTGATCGTGCGCCCGCTGCCAGAACCCGGTGGCCTGCGGGCATCGTGCGGCTTCTACACCAACGACGATGACATCCGTCGGCTCACGGAGGTGCTTGCGACTGTCGCGCCGTGTTAGCGTGCGCCCTCGTGAGCCAGCAGTTCGTGATCCAGGGCGGGCACGCGCTGGCGGGCACGGTTACCCCCGCGGGTAACAAGAACGCCGCACTGCCAATCCTTGCCGCCATTCTCCTCACCGATGAGGAGGTCATTCTCGAGAACGTCCCGGACATTCTGGACGTTCACGCGATGCTGGCGATCCTTGATGACCTCGGCGTGTCGGTACGTGAGGAGCCCGACGGTTCACTCGCGTTCCGGGCCGACAACATCCGCAGCAGCTCGCTCGATCCGGACCTCTGCAAGCGCATCCGTGCCTCGGTGCTCTTTGCCGGTCCGCTGCTCGCGCGTGCCGGTGCGGTGAACCTTCCGCTGCCGGGTGGCGACTTCATCGGGCGACGGCGTATTGACACGCACCTGATGGCCTTCCGCGCGCTCGGGGCCACGGTGGATGAGGTGGATCGCGCCTACCGGATGTCGCACGAGGGACTCACCGGGGCCGAGATCTTCCTCGATGAGGCGTCGGTGACGGCCACCGAGAATGTGGTGATGGCTGCGGTACTCGCTCGCGGACGCACCACAGTGCTGAATGCCGCGTGTGAGCCGCACGTGCAGGACCTGTGCAACTTCCTCGTGACGCTCGGGGCCCAGATCGACGGCATCGGGACCAATCGCCTGATCGTCGATGGCGTCGAGCGCCTCGGTGGCGGCCGGTTCCGCATCGGCCCCGACTACATCGAGATCGCCTCGTTCATCGGGCTGGCCGCCATCACCGGGTCGGACCTGGTGATCGACGACGCGCGCCGCGATGACATGCGCATGATCCTGCTCGGGTTCGCGCGTCTCGGAATCCACGTGGAGTGGCTCGACGACACCACCCTGCGTGTGCCGCCGGAGCAGTCGCTGGAAATCGTCACCGACGAAGGCGGTGCGATCCCCAAGATTGACGACGGCCCCTGGCCCGCATTTCCCGCCGACCTCACCTCGATCGCCACAGCGGTCGCCACGCAGGCGCGTGGCGAGGTGATGATCTTCGAGAAGATGTTCGAGAACCGGCTCTTCTTCGTGGACAAGCTCGTGGCGATGGGCGCCCGCATCATTCTGTGCGACCCGCACCGTGCGGTGGTGAGCGGCCCTGCGCAGTTGTACGGCGAGCGCGTCGAGAGCCCCGACATCCGTGCCGGCATGGCCATGCTCATCGCCGGTCTTGCCGCCAAGGGCACGACGACCATCGGCAACATCACCCAGATCGACCGCGGCTACGAACGCATCGATGAGCGCCTCCGCGCAGTGGGTGCACGAATTGAGCGCGTTGATGACTGACGTCCACGAGCGGATTCCCCTGCCCGATGGCATGCGCGACGTGCTGCCGGTGGAGGCCGGCGAGATCGGCGCGCTGGAGCGGGCGCTGTCGTCGGTTTTTGCGTCGTACGGCTATCGCCAGGTGCAGACGCCGCTGCTCGAGTTGTCGGACGTGCTTGACCGCGCCCAGGATGAGGGCGTCGGACGCGCGTACCGCCTGTTCGATGATCAGGGGCGCGTGCTGGTGCTGCGCCCCGACCTGACCATCCCCATCGCCCGCCTCATCGCAACGCGCATGGCCGACGAGCCGGGACCGCTGCGCGTGTCGTACAACGCGCGTGCCGTGCAGCCGCCATCCGCCGGAACCGGTCGGGCTGCGGAGCGTCGCCAGGCGGGCATCGAGCTGTGCGGGCCGGGCGGCGCCGAGGACGACGCCGAGGTGATTGCCGCGCTCTCGAGCGCGCTCGCCGCCGCCGGGCTGCCGGGTGCGCGCGTGGCCATTGGGTCGGTCGCGCTGGTGGCAGCGGTACTCGAGGCCGCGGGAGTTACGGGGGAGACGGCTGATGCGCTGTGGCGCGCGCTCCGGGGTCGGAGCATGGTCGCCTGGCGCGCGGAGGCGCGTGCTGTGAAGGGCGTGAAGGGCCGGCTGCGCGCGTTGCTTGACGATCTTCCGACCGTGCGTGGTGGTGTCGAGGTGCTTGGCCGCATCGCGAAGGCGGCTCCCGGAGCCGCGCAGGAGTGCGCACGGCTTGCCCGCACGGTCGAGCTGGTGACCGCCCAGGGCATGCCCGCCCCGATGATCGACCTCGGCGTCATGCGCGACTGGTCGTACTACTCGGGCGTGGTGATCGAGGCCTATGCGCCTGGCGTCGCCGCACCCGTGGCCGTGGGTGGCCGCTATGACGGGCTCGGCGCACGCTTTGGCCGGCCCCGCTCCGCCGTGGGTGTCGCGGTGACGCTTGAGCTGCTGCACCACGCAGTTGGCGGGCCTGAGGGGATCGAGCCCGTGGGGGTCGTCGTGGTTGGCGGCCTTGATGACCGGGTGACCGCCGCCGCCATGCTGCGCGCCACCGGCGTGCCCGTGGTCGCAGTGCCGCTGAAGCAGAGGGACGTCGACGCATTCGCTGCGGCCGATGGCCGCCGCTATGTGGCGCGGCCGGTGAAGG
>CAIPNN010000044.1 GCA_903866425.1 uncultured Actinomycetes bacterium | reverse complement strand
CGACCCCCGCGCGCATCATGTCGCGGAGGATCTGAGGGTCGTCAGTCGCGGGCCCGAGGGTGGCGACGATCTTGGTTCGGCGTTCAGACATGGCGAAAGGATCGGGAATGGTAGACCCGCCTGCGCCATTTCCAGCGCAAATGCAGCAATCCCGCCATGCCCGTTGCAACCGGCCTACAGGAAGCTGACCACCTGGTCGAACTCCAGACGGGGTGACCTGGGGCGAAACCCATCGGGGTCGCACTCACCGATGCTCATCACGAACAGGGCACTGAGGCGCCCATCGGCGAAGAACTCAGCATCCACCCCGGCCTTGTCGAAGCCGAGCATCGGCGCGGCATGCAGGCCCGCAGCGCGGACGGCCAAGATGAGATACCCCGCCTGCAGCAGCGCGCTGAACTGCGCCGTGCCCTCACGCTCCTCGCGCGTGCGCGCCTCGTGCTGCGCGAAGGCCTGCGGGGCATGCGGGGCCAGGTCGGGCATGTACTCGTGAAACCGTGTGTCGGCCGCGAGGATCAATGTGACCGGAGCCGAGGTGACCTTCGGCACGTTGCCGGGAGCCATGTGCGGCAACAGGCGATCGCGGGCTTCGGGCGACCTGACCACCACGATGCGCAGCGGGTTGCTGTTGTTCGCGGTGGGCGCGAACTTCATCAGCTCCCACACCTCCCGGATCTGCTGGTCGCTCACCGGTGCGTCGTTGAACGTGGTGGGGGTATGCGCCTCAAGGAAGAGAAGGTCCTGCGCCGCCTGGTCAATCCTGATCTGTGTCATGCCGCGAGCGTACCCCGGTGCGGGGCCCGGGGGATCCCGCGTCGGCGCTAGGTGAAGCTGGCACCCGCCAGGCTCGTACCCGAGTGCGTGGGCGGCCCGTCGTTGGCCTGCACCGAGATATCCACGGCTGCGTAGTTGCCGGGCGCCGGCAGCGGCAGGTCGAGTGTGACGTCGGACGATGCGGGGGTGAATGAACCCACTGCGGTCATGGTGTCGCCGCCCTTTGGCAGCACCCACACCTCGTAGTGATGCCCGGACGGCGCCTTGGGAACGTTGGTGAGCGCCACCCGCAGCGTGCCCCCGGCAGTGCCCGGCGAGTACAGCGATGCCGTCCCCTCCACCCCGGGTGCGCTCACCGAGGCGACCGATGCGGTCGCCGTGGCCGGCACGGAGTCGGTACCGCCGCCAGACGTGAACGCCACCGTGACGCCCACGGCAATGACGGCGGCACATGCGGCCGCAGCGAACGTGGTGAACACGCGGCGCCGCCGCGGGCGCAGAGGGATGACCTCGGCCATGGGCTCGGGCGCCGGTGAATCCTGCGGTGTCTCGGCGGCCGCGGCCAGGATGGAGTCACGCAGCCCATCGCTCGGTGCACGTCGCGGCAGGGCTGCCGCGAGGTCGTCGATGGTGTTCTCGTCGGCCGAGTGCATGTGATCGTCATTCATGGGGTCATGCCTCCAGACCGAGGTCAGTCGCGACCGATCGCAGGCGATCGACGGCGAGGCGCATCCTGCTCTTGACGGTACCGAGCGGCACGCGAAGCCGCTCGGAGATCTGCGTCTGCGACAGCTCATCGAAGTAGGCCAGTTGCAGTACTTCCAGTTGTGCCGGCGGCAACTTGGCCATGGCCTCAGCCACACGCACGGCCTCGTCGGCAGCCTGCACCAGGTCGGCGGTGTCGGGCTCGAAGCCGTTCGGCTCCACGGCATCCTGCGGCGTGGGCCTGCGTGCCTGCGCGCGGGCGGCATCAAGCGCGCGGTTCCGTGCGATGGCGCAGATCCAGGTAGATGGCCGGGCGCGGCTGGGGTCGAATGACGCCGCGGTGCGCCAGGCAGAGAGGAAGGCGTCCTGCGTGCACTCCTCGGCGCTCTGCACATCGCCGGTGATGCGCAGGGCGATGGCGTACACCATGCGCCCGTAGCGGTCGTACAACGTGCCGAGCGCCTGCTGATCGCCAGTGGCCATCCGCTTGAGCGTTGCCACGTCATCGGTGGTGGGATCCACCATCACCTGCTCATCCACGATCACAAGGCGATCGTAGGGTCGCGCCGACGAACCCCGGCGTCGGGAGGTTCCAGAAACCCCCAAAACCTGCCCGGCACCGGTGTTCGTCGTCCCCATTGCGGCGCGTGCCTGTGGCCTAGTTGCCGGCGGGCGGCAGCAGCACCGAGTTGATGACGTGAATGACGCCGTTGCTGGCCATGATGTCGGCCTTGACCACCTTGGCGTTGTTGATCTTCACCGTCTTGCCCTTCACCGCGATGGCCACGGGCTGACCCTGGACGGTGGTGGCGGAGGTGAGCTTCACGACCTTGGCGGCGGTGACCTTGCCGGGAACCACGTGGTACGTGAGCACGGCCTTGAGCTGCGCGGGGTCGTTACCGAGCGCGGTGAGCGTGGCCTTCGGCACCTTGGCGAATGCCGCGTTGGTGGGCGCGAAGACGGTGAACGGGCCCTTGCCCGACAGCACCTTGACCAGGCCGGCCTTCTTCACCAGCGACACCAGCGTGGAGAACTGCGGGTTGCTCGCAGCAACCTGAACGATGTTCTGCTTCTGGGTCATGGCGGATGGCGAATGCGATGCAGCCATTGCGGGCGCGGTGGCCACTGCGGTGATGGCGAGTGCTCCGGCGAGGCCCTTGGCGAGACGTGTGTTCATGGGACGAACTCCTTCGGTGTGGTCCGGCGTCGTCGTGCCGGTCAGCCGTAGTACGTCCGTCGCGCCAAATCGGATCACTCCGATGTGACGATTCCTGCACCATTTGTTACTACTTGTATTACTACTGGGGTAGTATCCCCGCTATGAAAGTGAGCGTGAGCCTCTCCAACGACGACGTGCAGTTTCTCGACCAGTGCGCTGCCGAGCGCGGCACGTCACGGTCGGCGGTGCTGCAGCAGGCGGTGGCCGCGCTTCGCAGCCGGCAGTTGGGTTCCACCTACGCCAATGCATGGGATGAATGGGACGGGGGCGACGGCGCAGCATGGGATGCCACGGCATCTGACGGCATTCGGAAGGCCTGAGTGCGCCGCGGCGAGATTCGCCTGGTCAACCTCGAGCCGGCGCGGGGGTCAGAGGCCAACAAGCGCCGCCCCGCGGTGATCGTGTCGAATGACGGAGCCAACGGAGCGGCCGAGCAACTGGGCCGGGGGGTGCTCACCGTGGTGCCGGTGACCTCACGCACTGAGCACGTCTACCCGTTTCAGGTGCTGCTGCCAGCAGCACGTACGGGCATGCGCCACGACTCGAAGGCGCAGGCAGAGCAGGTGCGATCAGTGGCGGTCGAGCGCATTGGCAAGATCGTCGGGCACGTACCCGACGACCTTGCCCGGGCGCTCGACGACGCCCTTCGCCTTCACCTCGCGCTCGACTAGACGGATACCCCCATCGCGCCCTACGGGCGTACGGGCGGACCAGCCAAGGGTGTCTTCACCGGCGCGGCGATACCCACGTACTGCACGAGGCCGTCGCCACCCACCGGCTGGCTCAGCGGCGACTGCGTGGTCCAGTTGTTGGCCACCCACACGTTGCCCGACGGGTCAACCTGCACGGCGGTGATGTGCTGCAGCGCGCCATTGGTGTAGCCGCCTGCCGGTGAGATGTGTCCGCTCGTCTTCATGCCGGGCGGGCAGTACTTCACCTGCACACCGCAGAACTGGTGCAGGGTGGCGCCCCAGAAGTCGGCCACCCACACGGTGTCGTTACCGTCAACGGCTGTGCCCCAGGGGCCCGTCATGCCGGGGGCCCGCCACGGCGAGGTGCGCGACACGGTGCCCGACGGCGTGATCTGGGTAATGCCCTTGCCCAGCAGGTTTGCCGCGTACAGGTTTCCAGCCGAGTCGACGGAGATGCCCTGCGGGCTCTTGAGTCCACCGCCGGTGACCGGAGTGCCGAGCGTCACGCTGTTGTCGGCGTTGAGCGTGGCGGGAAGCACCCACCCGGCTCCGCCGCTGGTGGAGTTGTTGGTGACCCACGCCCGACCCTGGGCGTCGATGGCAATGCCGAACGGCTTGGTGATGGGCGACGACGCCGTACCCGACACGTTGATGGCCTTGCCCGGGTCGGCACCCAGGTAGATGGTGAGCGTGTTGTTGCCGAAGTTGGGGATCCAGAGGTTGCCCTTCTGGTCGAACGCGATTCCCTGCGGCTTCGACAGATTGCCCGTGGTGTACCCGGTTGCGGGTGAGACGGCGGTGCCGTCAGGCAGATACTCAGAGATGCGGCCGAGGCCGTAGCTCGCGGTGAAGATGTGCCCGTTGGTGGGGTTGACGGCTGTGCCGAAACCGATGCCCTGCGTGCCGCCGCCACGGAAGGGGCTGCCCTGCAGGGGCTGGCCCGCTGCGTCCAGACCCACCAACGACAGGCCGCCGGAGTTGCCGGGCGGCATCCAGTTGTTGCCGGTCCACACGTTGCCCTGCGCGTCGATTGCCATGCGGCCGGGGGCGTCGAACCCGCCGCCCACGTACTTGAGCGACAGCACCCAGGCCGTCGGCGCCTTGGTGAGCGTGGGCGTGTAGGTGGTGGTGCGCGGCAGGGCGTACACCTTGCCCGGGTTGTGCCACGGGTTGCGGGCGATGGCCTGAAGCGCCGTGGGGATGGCGTCGGGCTTGCTGCCGCGTGGCGCACGGGCTGCCGTATAGAACGTGGCGCACTGCGCCTTGGTGCCACCCGAGCAGGTGGCCACGATGTCGGCCAGCGTGCGAAGCGAGGCCAGCGTGGTGGTGTTGCCGCCGTTCGGCGGGTTGGCCACCACCCAGCCCAGGTACCCCGTGCCGGGGTTCACAAGGTTGCTCACCAGCAGGCCGGCGTTGTCCACGCCGGGCGATGCGCCGTAGATGGTGGTGCCCGACATGAAGCGGTTCATCGCGAACACCGTGGCCACGGTGCTGATGTCGCTCACGAACACGGCGGGCAGCGGTGCACCTTCGGTGCCAGCGGTGCTCATGAGCACCACACCCGGGCGACCCGGGCGCGTGGCGGTCACCACCAGCGGCCGTGAGCCCTGCCCCGCCGGGGCACACAGCGTGGCCTGGCCGGTGGCGTTGGTGATGCCCGTCGACACGGTGTCGGGCATGGCGTTCTTCAGCGCCAACTGCCATCCGCGGGCGGCCCTGCCAGCGGCCTTCACGTTCACGGTCATCGCGGTGCCGGCACAAGTCTGCTGCTCGGCCGTGGGCGCACCCGTGGCAACTCCCGTGGTGAGTCCAATTGCGCCGGCGAGGGCGACGGTGAGCGGGGCCAGAACAGTGGGGCGGATCACGCGGGGCCTTTCGGGAACGGTACGAGCAGGTGGGTATTGAGGAGGCTAGCGGCTGCACCCGGGCGGGAATGCGCAGTCCACGCCCCGAGGTCGCCTTGCGGTGCACGACCCAGTGGGTGACGATGACGGTGGCGCTGCGGGTGCGTACCCGCGGGCCCCGACGAGGAGCGGCACGCATGGCGTCAGAGGGAAAGGGCTACTGGCTGGTGAGCGCAATAATCACCGACCCGGAACAATTTCAGGGCTACGTGGACGTGGCTGGCCCGGTCATCGGCGCTGCTGGCGGCAGGCCGGTCGCTCGGGGCGACGTGTTCGAGGTGGCCGAGGGCACACCGGCGGGACGCCCGTTCGTGATCGAGTTCCCGAGCTTCCAGGCGGCAAAGGACTGCTACGCGTCAGATGGCTACCAGGCTGCCATCGCACTGCGTGAAGGTGCCGCGACGCTCGACATCATCATCGCTCAGGGTGCCCCGCCGGCTGCGTAAGCCCGCAGCGCCGAGTGACGCGCGATGGCGTCGAAGTCGGCGTCCAGGTACAGCAGGGCCACGTCGTGGCGGATGGCGCTGGCCGCAATGAGGCAATCGACCAGCTTGCGCACGGTCTCGCCGTTCTGCCGGCAGGTGCGATACAGCGACGCGGCCACCTCGTAGTCCTCGGGCTCGAGCGGCAGGTTGACGCAGCGGGCGAGCAGGGCGCGCAGGTCGGCCAAGTGCGCCCGACCGCGTGCGCCCGCCAGCACCTCCATGCGGATGGCATCGCACGTGGCGATCTCCGCATCACCACCTACCAACGCACGCACCTCGCGTGCAGTGGCCGACCCGGTACCGCGCAGAAATTCCACCCACGCCGAGGTATCGAGCAGGATCACGCGCTGCGTGCGGCACGCATCTCGTCGAGGTCACCGTCCCAGCCCGACCCCTCGAGGGCAAGCGCGCGCTCGGTGCCCAGGGGTTCAACCGCAGCGAGGCGAAGTGCGAGATTCACCGCCTCACGCTTCGACTGCAGCCCGTAGCGATCCATGACCGCAGCGCATGCGGCATCGTCAATATCAATGTTGGTGCGACTCATACACCAACCATACACCACGCATCCGCGTCGCCAGACTGCGGTCAGCGCGGGAACGATGCGCTGTACTGGCTCCAGGGCACCTGCCCGGTGGGGCTTGCAGCGATTGCGCTTGCCACGTCGGCGGGAATGGGCGTCCACCACGCGGGCATCTTGGCCGCGAGCTTCGGGTTGAGCGTGTAGATCAGCGCGAAGTTGACGATCCAGATCGACGGCGCCATCGACATGCCCACCGTCGTTGTGGTGCCAGCCTTCTGGTTGGCAACCAACTGCGCCACACCCGACTGCTGCTGTGAGGCATTCCCGTACACGGCCTCACGCGTGTATGCCGATGCGTAGAGGTTGCGCATCGACTTCTCGGCGCCGTTGGCCCTGCACCACTGGCCCATGTAGCCACCGGGCATCAGCACGCTGTTCACCTGCCTGGTGGGCGCATCGGTGTTGGCGGGGCTCTCCAGCATGCCCGCCGTGTTGACCATCACCCCATAGCTCGCGAGCACCGTCGCGGTCAGCTGGCCATCAACGTTCGAGTAGAGCGGGCGGCGCCTGGTGTTGGTGAGGATCTTCACGCTTTCGTCCACCAACTTCGCCGGTGCGGCCTGGCCGTCCACACCCTTGCCCGACACAAACAGGGCGTACTGCTTTGGTGTGAAGACCTTCTTCGGATCGAGACCGATGTCAACGGCAAGCCGGTCGGCTGCACGCTGGCCGAGCGGGGCGTTGATCTGTGCCGGTGTCGTTGCCTGCTTGGGGGCGAAGCGCTCGTAACGTGGCGTTCCGGAAAAGGGACTCGTAAAACCCGTGGCGGGGCTCGCGAGGGCGGAGGCCTGGATACCCCCGAGCGAAAGGGCGCATGCGCCGGCGAGCGAGAGCACCACTGCGGTACGGGTGGCCATGGGTCGGGGTCTCCTGTGAAGTCGCGGAACGGACAGGCACCATGCACCCTAGCCAGACGTGGCACATCAACAACCCAGAGGAGGTGGCGCTGAGTGAGCGGACGTCGACAATACGAATGTGCTCTGTGCGACCGGCGGGCCGTGGTGGTGGGCGGCCCCGGACACGACCTCCACAACCGCACCACCACCGTGGGGTGCTGCGAATGCGGTCAGCTGGACGACGTGGTGGTGGCACGCCGCATTGACGGCTCGGCGTTCTCGCCCGACGACGACATGGCCGACGAACTCATGCCCAAGTGCCGGGCGTGCGGCGCAGATGCCGTGATGGTGTGGACCGCGGGCGACCCGTGCCCACGCTGCGGGGGTTCACTGGAATAATGCGGCGCATGTTCCCCCGCCTCCGCTCCCACCCCGCGCCACTGATGCTGGCTGCTGCAGCAGCACTGGCGTTGCTGCCCAGTGCATCCGCCGGGACTGGCTCCCAACGCGAGATGTCCGTGAGCAGCCAGCCGGTGGCGATGGGCACCTTCCCCTGGGCGGTCGCGCTGGAAGACCGCCAGGAGGGCACGGGCACGGTGGTCAAGTTCTGCGGTGGCACCCTCATCTCGCCCCGCTACGTAATGACCGCCGCGCACTGCGCTCAGGAGGAGAATCTCGACAACGCCGCGGACATCCGCAGCCGTGGGCTTCAGGTGCGGTTCGCCAATCTGGATGGCCAGCCGGTAATCGCTGCCCGTCGCTTCGTCATCCCCGGCTCCTTTTGGTACTCGATGTGGGGACAACGCCAGCAGAGCGACATCGCACTGGTGGAGATGGCGAGCGCAGCACCCACCGCACCGCAGGCCATCTCGCGCAGCGTGCCCGCAAAGGGGTCGCCCGTTACCGCGCTGGGCTACGGCTTTACGCCTGAGGCCAAGGCGATGTCGAACGACCTGCGGCAGACCTGGACCGTCGCGGTTGCCGCTTCGGCGTGCGGTGGCACGGCACTGAGCGGGGGCACCGTGACGGTGTCCCCAACGACCGAGATCTGTACCGCCGCTGGGCCATCGGACACCACCCCGCCGCTCGACGGCGCCACCTGCGGGGGCGACTCGGGCGGCCCACTCGTGACCCCGAACCTGTCAGCGGTTGTCGGGGTGGTGTCGTGGGGACGCCTGAATAACTGCAGGGCGCCCCGGGAGCAGCGCACGTCCGTGTTTGCCAAGCCCGGCCCGGTGGCCGCGTGGCTGAAGCGCCAGACCGGGGCACGCCTGTTTGGCGACCCCGCGCTTGCGGTTGACCAGGCAGGCCCGGTTGCGGCCTCCGTCCGTGCCGGGCGACTTGTGGGCACGGGTATTCCGGTACGTGTGAGCGCACGGGGTACCAACTGGCGGGCAGTGGTCTACGTGCAGTTCGACAGCAACGCGACCCCGTTTGCCACGGTGCCCGTTGCGCTCAGCCCGGCGCACCCAACGGGTGTGGCCCGCGCCCCAGCCAACTGGGGCCCACGGCCGGCAGGGCTCAACGTGCTCGACGTGGGCGCCCGCATCTGGCGTCCCGACAACCTCAACGGGGTGACGCTGCACACCGAACCCGAGGGAATGCCTCAGCGCTGACACGCCGTGCAGGCCCACGCACGGCGGCCGGCCATGTCCCACACGCTCACCGCGCCACCGCACGACCGGCACGCCGACTGCTTGTACACATAGGTGCGCTCACCGCGCTTCAAGCGTGACCGTGGCTTGCCGGCATCCTCGGCGGTGACGGTGATGATGCGCCCGGCACGCACGCCGTCGCCAAGCATGGTGGTGATGGTGGCCCACAGGGCGTCGAACTCCGCACGCGTGAGCGACCGGCCCTCGCGCTCGGGGTGAATGCGCTGCACGTGCAGCGCCTCGGCGCGGTAGACGTTGCCCACGCCGGCCATCACCGACTGATCCATCACCAGCGCGCCGATGGGCCGCGTGCTCTTGTGGATGCGCTGCCATGCGCGCTCGGGGTCGGCGTCGCCCCGAAGCGGGTCGGGCCCGAGGCGCGCGAGCAGGCGCGCCTCGTCGTCGGCATCCATCAGCTCGCAGGCCGTGGGGCCGCGCAGGTCGACCGTGGCGTCGCCGGCCTGCATGCGAAGGCGCAGCGCGCCCCGCGGCTCCGGGGGGTCGGCCGTGTACACGTTGAACCGCCCGAACAGGCCCAGGTGCACGTGCAGCAGCAGGTCGTCGTCAAAGCGGTAGAAGAGGTGCTTGCCGTGGGCATCCACCTGCAGCAGCTGGTGGCCATCGAGGGCCGCAGCGCCATCGGCAAAGCGCCCCTGGGGCGACTCCGTGTGCACCTCGTGCCCCGCCAGCAATTCGGCGTGGCGCCGCGCGGCCCGGTGGATGGTGTGCCCCTCAGGCACCTCAGCCCCTTTGCGTTGATGATTGACGGCATTCCACGGCGGGCCGAGGATATGCCCGGGGCGAGCGGTGCACGGCCGTGATCCGTCGTCCTCACCGTGGGGACGACGAGGCGCGGTGAGCTACTTGGTGGCCACGATGCAGCGCGCGGCGCCCGGCACACGCACGGCGCCGCTGCCATCGAAGGCCTGAAGGCCGGCGATGGTGCGTGCGCGTACGCGCTGCCGGGCGGCATCGTCCATGCCGGCGAACGCCACGGCTGCCGGTGACACGTGCTCGCCCATCATCTGCCAGTACTGCTCGGGCGACGACGCCACCAGCCCCACAGCGACGTCCCACTCGGAGACGTCACCAAGGCCCGCCTGCTGGAAGAGCGCGCCCACCGATCCGGGCTCGGCGAAGCGGAAGATGCCGGGTGCCGTCGCCCCCGCCCATCTGTTCGATCATCGACTCGGCGACCGGGCCGAGTTGCTGCATGATGGCCAGCTCCCACTTGCGCCACCCGGACGACAGCTGCGTCCACGCGGCGCGTTGCGACTCCCGGATCTGGTCGTCAGTGGCCACCAGCAACGACGGTATCGGGGCCCGGGCGGCGGCGATGCCCAGGCGGCACCGATTCGCGAGGTTCTCGCACTCTGGCTACCCCTCGGGCCGGTCCCCCATCAGGT
>CAIPNN010000043.1 GCA_903866425.1 uncultured Actinomycetes bacterium | reverse complement strand
GCCAGATTGCCGAGGTGACGGTGCGCGGCAAGGGACCGGTCATGCGCGTGCGCGAGGCCGATTCGGATATGTACGCGGCCATCGATCTGGCTGCGCACCGCATTGAGCGTCAGGCCGTGCGGCTGCGCGAGCGGCGAAAGGATCACCACGGCCCCGGTATCGAGGCCGTCGCATCCACGCCGGCCGAGCTCGCGGCGCTTGAGCGCACCGGGCATGAGGCCACCGGCGCCATCGAGAAGGCGCCACCCATCCGCATCGTGCGCAACAAGAAGTTCGACATGCCGTCGCTCACGCCCGAGGACGCCGCCGTGCGCCTTGAGTTGATCGACCACGCGTTCTTCGTGTTCCGTAACGAGATGAGCGGCGAGGTGAGCGTGATCTACCGCCGCCGCGATGGCGACTTCGGACTCATCGAAGGAGCCTGACGCGACCCCCCGCATCGTCAGATGGACCATCGGTGTGCTCGTCGCGACATCCGTCGCGGCGGGCACGGCCGTGGCCGCCGACCCCCTGGTGGTCACAGAACTCACGGGGCTCGTGCCAAACCCGTCGCTGCCCGTGGCCGCGCTGCCCGCACCCGTCACGGCGGCGTCAGATGGCGGTGACGAGGTTGCCAACACGTCGCTGCCCAGTAACGACCCCGGGCTGCCCGGCCTGAAGGCCCTGCTCGTGGGGCAGGGAGCACAGGCAACCGTGGCGGTGCGCCGTGCGATGAGTGACGGCGGTGCGACCACATCCTTTGCCACCGCATTCCCATCGGCCGCCGCCGCGCGCGCGTCGGAGCGTCGGGTGGTGGGTGCCGTGCTGGCCACGCCCGGCGCCACCACGGGGCTGAATGCCGAACTCGAGAACTCGCCGGGCGGCCGCATTGCCATCGCCGTTGGGTCCGACGGCACGCTCCGCATCATTGCCATCGCGGCCCGCGGTGCACGCCTTGTGGGCACCGTCACCACCAAGCCCGGCGCCCCGGCACCCGACCTCACGCCGTACGTGGTGGGAATTGACGCGTCGATCGCCCGCATCGCTCCTGTGGCAGGTGCAACCACCGCAGAACTGGGCGTGAGCGACGCGTTGCGGCTGGCCATTCGCGCCGCCTGGGCGGCGTCGGGTCGCACCGGCGCCGAGATCGGCGGCAGCATGCTGGCCGCCACCGTTGACGGCACCACGTGGGTGATGGCCGACATGGGCGCCCCGGGAACCCCGGACGTGCGCCTGTTCCGCGCGCTGTCGCCCACGTCGTACCAGTTGATGGGGCAGGTGGCGTTCAGCGGGGCGTGCCCCGCCATTCCCGTGTCGCTGCGCGAGGTGTGGGGCTACGCCAGCGAATGCGCACCCGACGATGCCGGCCAGCCGCTGCCCGGCACTCAGCCGCTTGCCCCCGGCACGCTGCCGGAGCCGGCACAGGGCAACGGCCAGTGGATCTGGATGATGAGCCGCTCGGGGAGCATCGCCTCAATCGTCGCCCGCGCCCGGGCCAATGGTCTGCGCACGCTCTACATCAAGTCGGGTGACGGGCGCTCGTACTGGACCCAGTTCGACCGCGCGGTCGGGCCGCTCAAGGCCGCGGGCCTCCGCGTGTGTGCCTGGCAGTACGTGCTGCTGCGCCGCCCTGAGGTTGAGGCGGCGGTCGCCGCCCGCGCCGTCCGTGCCGGCGCCGATTGCTTCGTCATTGACGCCGAAACCGAGCTGGAGCGGTACAAGGACCGCTACAAGCGTGTGCAGCGCTACATGCGTGCCCTGCGCGCCCGGGTGGGACCCACATACCCCATCGGTATGACCTCATTCCCGTACGTCGACTACCACGGCCCCTTCCCGTACACGGCGTTCTTCACCGGGCCCGACGCCGCGAACTTCAACATGCCGCAGGTGTACTGGAAGGCCTTCCGCACGTCGGCGGCCAAGGCGGTTGACCGCACGATCCGGTGGAACCGCATCTTCGGTGTGCCCATGGCGCTGATCGGAAGCACCTACATGCGCGAGAACCGGTCGGAAATCACATCGTTCCGGTGCGCGGCACAGGCGGCCGGCGTGCAGGGCGTGAGTTGGTGGGAATGGAAGGAAACCCGGCCCACGCATTGGTCGGCGCTCGGCAACACGCTGGCGTGCCGCACCACGGCATCGCGTCCTGCCACCAAGTACCCGGTGTTCGGCGTGAAGAGCCGCGGCGACTACGTGCGCCGCTTGCAGCAGCTGCTGCTGGCCGCCGGGGTTCCCGTGCCGGTGGACGGCGTGTTCGGAACGCGAACGGCGCAGGCCCTGGCCACGTATCGCACGGCGCGCGGGCTGGCGCAGTCGCCGGTGACCGACGACGGGGTGTGGGCCGACCTGCTTGCCCGCACGGGTGCGCAGGCGACCTCGATGCGCCGGTAGCAGCACTCCTGCTTGGTACCATCGGCGTTCGTTCCCAGCCGTTTGGTGACACCTGCATGAGTACCGAGATGATCAACAAGGTCCTTCGTTTCGGCGAGGGGCGCTCCATGAAGGCGCGCTTCGCGCGGGTGGAGCGCATCAATGCGCTTGAGCCCGAGATGCAGGAGCTCAGCGACGACCAGATCCGCGAGCGCGCGATGGACATCCGCGCACGTCTGGCCGACGGTGCCGAGGTGGACGACGTGCTGGAGGAGACCTTCGCCCTGGTGCGCGAGGCTTCGTGGCGCACGCTCGGCATGCGCAACTACGACGTGCAGCTCATCGGCGCCATGGTGCTGAATGAGGGCCAGATCGCGGAGATGCGCACGGGTGAGGGCAAGACGCTCGCCGCCGTGCCCGCCGTGGCGCTCAACGCGCTCACGGGCAAGGGCGTGCACCTGGTGACGGTCAACGACTACCTGGCCCATCGTGACGCCAACTGGATGCGGCCGATTTATGAGGCCCTGGGCCTCACCGTGGGCATCATCGGGTCGCAGATGCCGGAGGACCAGCGCCGCGACGCGTACGCCGCCGACATCACCTACGGCACCAACTCCGAGTTCGGCTTCGATTACCTGCGCGACAACATGGCCACGCGGCTCGACGACTGCGTGCAGCGTGGTCACACCTTCTGCATCGTGGACGAGGTCGACTCGATCCTCATTGACGAGGCCCGCACGCCGCTCATCATCTCGGGTATCCCCGAGGCCGCGGCCGACACCTACTACCGCTTCGCCCGCATCGTGCCCACCCTCAAGAAGGGTGATGACTACGAGGTGGACGAGAAGCACAAGACGGTGGCCCCGCTTGAGAGCGGCGTCGAGAAGGTGGAGCGCGCGCTCGGCATCGACCACCTGTACCTCGATGTGCACGGCCAGCTGGTGAACCACTTCATCCAGGCGCTCAAGGCCGAGTCGCTCTTCCGCAAGGACAAGGAGTACATCGTCCGCGATGGCGAGGTGCTCATCGTCGACGAGTTCACCGGCCGCATTCTCGAGGGTCGCCGGTACTCGGAGGGCCTGCACCAGGCCATCGAGGCCAAGGAGGGGCTCAAGATCCGCGAGGAGAACCAGACGCTCGCGACGATCACCCTGCAGAACTACTTCCGCATGTACGACAAGCTGTCGGGCATGACGGGTACGGCCTCCACCGAGGCCAACGAGTTCAACAAGATCTACGAGACCGAAGTGGTGACCATCCCCACGCACCGTCCCGTGGTGCGTGACGACCAGAACGACCTCATCTTCAAGACCAAGGACGCCAAGTTCCGCGCCGTGGTTGAGGACATCGCCGAGGCGAATGAGAAGGGCCAGCCCGTGCTGGTGGGCACCGTGAGCGTTGAGGTGTCGGAGATGCTCTCCGACATGCTCACGCGCCGTGGCATTGAGCACAACGTGCTGAACGCCAAGCAGCACGACAAGGAGGCCGAGGTCATCGCCCGCGCCGGCGAGAAGGGCGCGGTGACCATCGCCACCAACATGGCCGGTCGTGGCGTGGACATCAAGCTGGGCGATGGGGTGGAGGAGCTCGGTGGGTTGTACGTCATCGGTACTGAGCGCCACGAGAGCCGCCGCATTGACAATCAGCTGCGCGGACGCTCAGGGCGTCAGGGCGACCCGGGGATGACCCGGTTCTTCCTGTCCGCCGAGGACGATCTCATCCGCATCTTCTCCGGCGACCGCATGTACAAGATCCTCGACCGCCTGGGGCCTGGCGACGACCTGCCGCTCGACTCCAAGATGCTCACCAAGACGGTGGAGGGCGCGCAGAAGAAGGTTGAGGAATACAACTTCAACATCCGCAAGCGGGTGCTGGAGTACGACGACGTGCTCAACAAGCAGCGCGAGGTGGTGTACACCGAGCGCCGTCAGGTGCTGGAGGGCGAAGACCTGAGCGACCGCGCCCGCGACTGGATCGCCGAGACGCTCGTGGAGACGGTCGACCGGTACGACGACTCCGACCAGGCCCCGGCCGACTGGGACCTTGACGGCCTCTTCCTCGAGGTGGGCCAGCTCTTCCCGGTGTCATTCACCGCAGACGACATCCGCCACGACGGTCTCACCCGCGAGGAGCTGCTCGACCGTCTCGAGGACGACGCCATGGACCAGTACGACAAGCGCGAGCAGGATCTCGGGCCCGAACTGGTGCGCGATCTCGAGCGCTGGGTGCTGCTGCAACTCATCGACGTCGACTGGCGCGAGCACCTGCTGAACATGGACTACCTGCGCGAGGGCATTCACCTGCGCGGCCTGGCCCAGAAGGACCCGCTCTCCGAGTACCGCGTTGAGGGCCACACGATGTTCGACGAGATGATGGACAACGTCACGCGCGAGTTCGTGCGGTACATGTTCCACGTCGAGATGGAAGCCCCGCCGGAGCCGGTTGAGCCCCAGCAGCTCGACGCGGTCACCTACACCTCGCAGGATGAGCCGGTGCAGGGCTTTGCCGGTCTCACCGGTGGCGTGGTGGAGAGCCCCGACGAGGTCGCGTTCGAGGCCACCGAGCCCGATCACTATGCCGTTGAGGATGCCGTGGAGGCCCCGCTTCCCGGAGTGGTTGAGACCGTGGTCATTGACGACGAAGACCGCATCGGGCGCAACGACCCATGCCCGTGCGGATCGGGCAAGAAGTACAAGAAGTGCTGCGGCGCCGCGGGCGCCTGACCAGTGGCAGAGGAGCAGCGACAGGCGCCGGGCGCCGACCCCGACGCACTCGCGCAGCAGGCCGCACGGCTTGCTGAGCGCGTGACCCTGCTGGGTGAGTACCTCGACCCGCAGGCCATCTCGGCCCGCGTGTCCGAGCTGGAGCAGGAGATGGGCGCCGGTGACTTCTGGGACGATCAGGCCCGCGCGGCAAAGGTGTCGGCAGAGCACGCACGCCTCACCGGGCGCCTGGACGGCTACAACGCCCTCGAGACCGAGGTGGGTGACCTGGGCGAGCTCGCTGCCATGGCACGCGAGGAGGAGCGTGGGGGCACGCTGACCCCTGAATTTGTGGCCGAGATCGTTGACGGCATGCAGCGCGCTGAAGATCGCCTGTTCGTGCTTGAGGAATCCCGTCTCTTCGGCGGCGAGCACGACGCCGGCGACGTGGTGGTCACCATCCAGTCGGGTGAGGGCGGCACCGATGCACAGGACTGGGCCGAGATGCTGCTGCGCATGTACCTGCGCTGGGCCGAGACCCGTGGCATGACCGCCACGGTGCAGGATCGCCTTGACGGCCAGGAGGCCGGCATCAAGAGCGCGACCTTCACGCTCAACGGCACCAACGCGTATGGCCTGATGTCTGCCGAGCGCGGCGTGCACCGTCTGGTGCGTCTGTCGCCGTTCGACTCGGCCAACCGCCGCCAGACCTCGTTTGCCGCCGTGCAGGTGGCGCCGCTGGTCACTGACGAGGCCGAGGTGGAGATCGAGGACAAGGATCTGCGCGTCGATACGTACCGCGCATCCGGTGCCGGCGGGCAGCACGTGAACAAGACCGATTCCGCCGTGCGCATCACGCACCTGCCCACCGGTGTGGTGGTGCAGTGCCAGAACGAGCGCAGCCAGACGCAGAACCGCGCGACGGCCATGAACATGCTGCGTTCGCGCCTTGTGGAACTGGAATTGCAGCGCCGCGAGGAAGAAGCAGCCCGCGAGCGCGGTGAGAGCATGACCATCGGCTTTGGCAGCCAGATCCGCTCGTACGTCATTCACCCGTATTCGATGGTGAAAGACCTGCGTACCGGCCACGAAACAGGCAATACGCAGGCCGTTTTCGACGGTGCCCTCGACCCGTTCATGCGGGCCGAACTGGAGCGCCGTGCAAAGGGCCTGGCAGTGGTGGGCGAGGACTAGCCGACCCCACCCGGGGACAGAGGGTGGTTCAAGAAGTACCTGCAAACCGGGCTACTTGCCCGGAACCGGGGACAGACCCCGGGGAGGGTCTGTCTCCGGGGAACCTTCCCGTGTGTGGGCGTCGTTGCGGGCGCTACTCATTGCGGCCCGTTGCAGGTCCGGCAGGGGCACGGCGCGCCGTGGCGAAACCCGGGGCCGTAACGGATCCATATCCCAATGGAGTGGAAAGCGCCGCCAATGGCACGAATCGAACAAGAGAAGCCCGCATTCACGCTCGTGGAGGTCGCTGACGACCCATCCATGGATGCCATGTTGCTGGCACCGCCGCTTGAGCCGGCGAAGCGCCGCAAGGGCGACATCTTCCGCCCGGGCAATGGGCCGATGGTGCAGTTTCAGGGTGTCATCAAGAAGTACGACGGTGAGCACCGCGGCCTCGACGGCGTGTCGGTGGCCATCAACACGGGTGAGTTCGTGTTCCTCGTCGGCCCCTCGGGTTCGGGCAAGTCCACCTTCATCCGCCTGTGCATCCGCGAACTTCGCCCCACGTCCGGCAATGTCATCATCGGCGGCCGCGACCTGGGCGAACTGCGCAGGAGCAAGGTGCCGTACCTGCGCCGTGCCATCGGCTGCGTGTTCCAGGACTTCCGCCTGCTGCCCGACCGCACCGCCGCCGAGAACGTGGCCTATGCGCTTCAGGTCACCGGTCACTCGCGCCAGGAAGTGCGCCGTAGTGTTCCGGCAATCCTCAGCCTCGTGGGTCTTGAGGGCAAGGAGGACCGCCTTCCGCGCGAGATGTCGGGTGGCGAGCAGCAGCGCGTGAGCATCGCCCGCGCGCTGGTGAACCAGCCGCGCCTGCTCATCGCCGATGAGCCCACCGGAAACCTCGACCCCGAGACCTCGCTGGGCATCATGGACCTGCTGCTGCGCATCAACCGCACCGGCACCACGGTGCTGGTGGCCACGCACGATCAGCACACCGTCGACCGCATGCAGATGCGCGTGATCCGTCTTGACGACGGGCGCATCGTGCGCGATGCGGAGGGCGGCTACAACGAGGACCCGGGCGACACGGGGGAGATCGCATGAGAATCGGCATGTTCTTCCGTGAGGCGCTCCGCAGCATCCGCGCCAACGCCGCCATCTCGGTGGCCGCCACCGTCACTGCGCTCATCGCCGTGTTCATCCTCGGCGCCTTCATCCCGTCGTTCATGTACGTGCGATCGGCCGTGGACGCCCAGAAGGCCAAGGTGGACGTTGACGTCTATATCTCCGACAACGCATCCATTGCTCAGGTGAACGCCTTGAAGGGCCGTCTCGATGTGCTGAAGACCGACGGCACCATCGCGGGCTTCACCTACGTGAGCAAGGATGACGCGCTGCGCCTCATGCGTGAGCGCCTGCGCGACCCGTCGGTGCTCGACGAGCTGCCGAGCAACCCGCTGCCCGCCAAGTTCAACGTGCAGCCGGCCGAGGCCGAGAACGCCAACGCCGTGGTTGCGGCAATCAAGGACGACCCGGCGCTCGACCCCACCGAAGGCATCGTGTACCCGCAGACCACCGCCGACAGGCTGCTCACCGCCGCCAAGTTCGTGCAGTGGGCAGGCTTCGCGCTCATCGGCATTCTGTTGATCGCCGCCATTCTGCTCATCGGCAACACCATCAGGCTGTCCATCTTCGCCAGACGGCGTGAGGTGGAGGTGATGCGCCTTGTGGGTGCCACCAACTGGTTCATCAGGTGGCCGTTCATGATCGAGGGCGTCATCTGTGGCCTGGTCGGTGCCGTTGTGGCCGTGGCCATGCTGTGGGGCATCAAGGTGGGCGTGGTTGACGCCTGGGCATCGGGTGCCGACACGGCGCTCACCAAGTCGGGCAGCGCTGCCACCACCATCGGGTTCCCGCTGCTGACGCTGGTGCTCGTGGGTGCAGGCGCATTCCTCGGCGCGCTGGGCAGCGGCATCACCCTCCGCAGGTTCCTGCGCATCTGATCTGGGGCCCGGCCGGCACCGGCCGGGCCTAGGATGCCCCTCGTGTCAGGGGAACCCTCAACGTCGCGCCGGGTTGGCCGGTGGGTCGTCGCCGTCGCAGTGGGCCTCGTCATCTTCGTGGCGGGCATCGTGGTTGGTGGGCACCCCCGTCAGTCGGGGCTCGACCAGCTGCCCACACCGCTGCGCGACGTCCTGGTGGGCGGATCGGTGGGCTCGCTGCCCGATCAGGTCATCAACGTGCTGGCCGACCGCTACCGCGGGCCCATCGACCGCACCGAGCTCGAGCGCGTGGCCGCTGCCGCAGCCGCCGCATCGCTTGGCAACCGCTGGACCCAGTACCTCACGCCCGAGCAGTACCGCGAACTGATGCGGGCGTCTGAGGGGCGGTACACCGGCATCGGTATCCGGGTAAAGCGGAGCAATGGCGGCATCGGGATCACTGAGGTGTTTGCCGACAGCCCGGCGGCCACTGCCGGTCTTGCGAAGGGGGATGTCATCACCTCGGTGGGCGGCATCCCCGTGTCGAAGCGCGGCCCCGAGAAGAGCGTGCTCGCAATCGCCGGCAAGCTCGGTACCTCGGTGACCCTGGGCATCCGCACGGCTGATGGCACCACCAAGACAGTGAAGGTGACCCGAGGTGACGTCACCGTTCCCCTCGTCGAGGGCCGCATTCGTCAGGGTGACGGCTGCAAGGTGGCCGTGGTGTCGCTCGACCGCTTTGATGTCGGCGCAGGCGACGCCGTGCGTGACGAGGTGACGAAGCTGCTGGGCAAGGGCGCCACCGCGGTGGTGCTCGACCTTCGCGGTGACCCGGGCGGGCTTGTTGACGAGGCCGTCGCCGTGGCCGGCGACTTCCTCAAGCCCGGTCAGGCGGTGGTGACCATCGAGGGCCGCACCACGCCCGAAGAGATGCGGAAGGCCGAGGGCGATCCGATCCCGGCTGACGTGCCCGTGACCGTGTTGGTCGACAGGAACAGCGCGAGCGCATCCGAGATCGTGACCGGCGCCCTCAAGGACAACGGCCGGGCGCTGGTGGTGGGGGAGCCCACCTTCGGCAAGTCGGCGGTGCAGGTGACCCAGCGCACCACGGATGGCGGTGCCATCACGGTGACCATCGCGGGCTATCTCACTCCCAAGGGCACCGACATCGGCAAGAAGGGTGTGCAGCCCGACGTGTTTGTGGTGGATCGCCCGGGCACCAACGCCGACGAGGCGCTCGACGTTGCCCTGGCGCGCGCCTGCACGGGCAAGCCCTAGCCGTATGGCACGCGGCCGCACCGGTGCCAGCTTTGTGGCCGAACTGCTGCCCCATGGCCGGGGCATGGCCCTGCGCCCGGTATTCGAGGCGGGTCCCGAGGTGCCGTTGCTGAAGACCGGCCGGGGCGAGGCCAAGATGGGCGATCTGGTGACCGCCCGCCTCAAGGGGGGCGGGGCAGAGGTGACCAAGGTGCACGGTCCCGCCGCATCTGCGGGCGCGGCCATCCGGGCTCTGGCCGCCCATGAGCACCTGGGGCGGGGCTTTGGTCAGAAAGCGCATGACGAGGCGGATGCCGCCGTGCGTGCTGCGGGCGACCACGACCCCGACCGTCGCGACATGCGCGATCAGCGGGTCATCACGATCGACCCCGACGGTGCGAAGGATCACGACGACGCCATCGCCGTTGAGCGCGAAGGCGAGGGCATCAGGCTGTGGGTGCATATCGCTGATGTGAGCCGGTTCGTGCCGGCAGGGGGTGCGGTGGACCGCGAGGCCGAGCGCCGCGGCTGCTCCACGTACCTGCCCGGGCGGGTTGACCCGATGCTGCCCGAGCAGCTCTCAAACGACATCTGCTCGCTCCGCCCGGGCGTCGATCGCAAGGCGCTCACCGCACAGATGTTGGTGATGCCCGATGGCACGGTCACGGGCGAGGCATTCCACCGCTCGCTCATCCGATCGGACCGCCGGCTCACATACCCCCAGGTCGACGCCCTGCTCGAGGGCCATGGGGGCCTGGGTGACGCGGTGATGGAGGCCGACGTGCGCCTGGCCATGGACCTCGCGCGGTCGCTGCGTGCCCGCCGCATGCGCCGGGGGGCGCTCGACGTCGCCACCACCGAGCCCCGGTTCCACTTCGACGGTGACCGCATCGCCGGGCTCGAGATCGAAGGCCCCACCGATGCCCACTCCCTCATTGAGGAGTGCATGATCGCGGCCAACGAGGCCGTGGCCAGGTTCCTCATCGCCCGCAAGGTACCCACCATCTTCCGCGTGCACGGTGATCCCGAGCAGATGGCCATTGAAGAGATGTGGACCCGCCTCGAGGTGCTTGGCGTGCCCGTGCCGCCACTGGCCGAGGGCATGCTCACCACCGACCAGCGCCGCGAGGCCGCGGGTGTGGCCGCCCACGCCACCCGCATGTATGCCGAGCGCACGGGGCAGGGCAGCAGGTCGCTGCCGTACATGGTGCTGCGCGCCCTGCAGCGGGCCGTCTACCGCCCTGATGAGACGAGTCACTCGGGGCTCGCGAGCGCGGCATACCTGCACTTCACCTCGCCCATTCGCCGGTACCCCGACCTGGTGGTGCACCGCGGTCTGGTGCACGCCCTTGGGCTTGGTGAGCCTGCGCCCGAGGTGGCCATTCTGCCCGAGATCGCCCGCGACAGCAGCGAGCGCGAGCGTGACGCCACCGATCTGGAGCGCCGTGCCGACCGCATGTGCCTGGCCTATCTGCTGGCCGACGAGATGCGTGGCGACGACGAGTGGGACCGCGCGCGCGAGGGTGAGGTGACCGGTATCGGGCAGTCGGGCCTGTTTGTGGCCTTCGGTCAGGCCTACGAGGGCTTCATGCCATTTCGCCGCATGCCGAGTGACCACTGGGTGCCCGACCCGGACGGCGTGCAGGCCATCGGCGAAGCGACAGGCGCCCGCATCCGTCTGGGCGACGCCGTGAGCGTGCGCATTCACGACATCGAGCCCATTCGCGGTCGTGTGACGGTGGAGCCATCCGACAGCCCCGCCCCGAAAACCACCCGTGTTCCAGAGCAGCGCGACCGGCATCGTGCGCCGCGCCGTGGCCGGAGGCCGCCCCGGGGCCGATAGGATCGCCCGAATGGGGAAGAAGGCCAACAAGAAGGGCACCACCAAGGTGCCGCCGCGCAAGGACATCGCGCAGAACCGCAAGGCGCTGCACGAGTACGAGATCCTCGATCGCTACGAGGCGGGTGTTGCCCTCACGGGCACCGAGGTGAAGGGCCTGCGTGAGAGCGGCGCGATGATCCGCGACGCCTACGCACAGGTGATCAACGGCGAGATCTTCCTCATCGGTGCCCACATCAGCGACTACGGCCCTGCCGGCGGCCGCGGGCACGACCCCCAGCGCACCCGCCGCCTGCTGCTGCACCGCCGCGAGATCGACAAGATCGACGGCAAGCTGAGCGAGAAGGGCGTGGCCCTCATCCCGCTGCGCATGTACTTCAACGACGACGGCCGGGCCAAGCTTGAGCTGGGCCTTGGCCGCGGGCGCACGCAGTACGACAAGCGCGTGGCCATCAAGGACAAGGAGATGTCGCGCGAGCTGTCGCGGGCCAACGCCCGCCGGGGGCGCAGCTAGCCGCCGATGATCATCACATGCTCGGTGAGCGCCCCATGCGCGCCGAGCGTGGAGATCTTCTCGATGTCGCTGCTGCGGCTGGGCCCTGACACCAGGCTGACGGCAGACGGGATGGGGCGGCCGGGCGCGTACGTTTGCGCCAGCGCCTGCCCGAGCGTCTCGACGATGCGGTCGGCGGGCAGCAGCGCGAGGTGGTGGCGGTTGGTCACGTCGAG
>CAIPNN010000042.1 GCA_903866425.1 uncultured Actinomycetes bacterium | reverse complement strand
TGGACGGCAAGCCCATCCGCGTGATGGCTGAGCGCGACCCGGGCAACCTGGCCTGGGGCGACCTGGGCGTTGATGTCGTCGTCGAGAGCACGGGCTTCTTCACCAAGCGCGACGACGCCGCGAAGCACCTGGCCGGCGGCGCCAAGAAGGTCATCATCTCGGCACCCGCCACGAACCCCGACCTGACCGTGGTGCTGGGCGTCAACGACGAGGCCTACGACCCGGCGACGATGGACATCATCTCCAACGCGTCATGCACCACCAACTGCCTCGGCCCCATCGCCAAGGTGCTCGACGACCTCTACGGCATCGAGCAGGGTTTCATGACCACGACGCACGCGTACACCAACGACCAGCAGATCCTCGACCTGCCGCACAGCGACCTTCGCCGTGCCCGTGCCGCTGCGCTCTCGATCATCCCGACCTCAACGGGTGCCGCCCGCGCCATCGGCGAGGTGCTTCCGCACCTCAAGGGTCGCCTCGACGGGTTCGCCATGCGCGTGCCCACGCCTGACGGCTCGGTGGTCGACCTCGTGGCCACGGTGAAGGGCACGCCGAGCGTGGACGAGATCAACGCGGCCATGAAGGCGGCGTCGACCGGTGCGATGAAGGGCATCCTCGGATACTCGGAGGACCCGATCGTGTCGCGTGACGTCATCGGCGACTCGCACTCCTCGCTGTTCGACGCCCCGCTCACCATGGTGATGGGCAACCAGGTGAAGGTCATCTCCTGGTATGACAACGAGTGGGGCTACTCGTGCCGGGTCGTCGACCTGGCGCAGAAGCTGCTGCCGTAGTGAGCAGTCCCGTCCAGGTGAATTCGCCCGGCCGCTCGTGGGCCGAGGAGCGCGTGCTGGTACGCGCCGACCTCAATGCACCCCTCGACGCCGGGCGGATCACCGACGACGCCCGCATTCGCGCGTCGGTGGCCACCATCCGGCACCTCATCGACAACGGCGCCGCGGTTGCCGTGTGCTCCCACCTCGGCCGCCCCAAGGGGCAGCGGGTCGCCGACCTTTCGCTGGCGCCGTGTGCGGAACGCCTTGGCGATCTGCTGGGCCAGCCGGTGGAGCTGCTGGACGACTGCGTTGGGCCGGCCGTTGAGGCACGCATTCGCGGCCTGCAGCCGGGCGAGGTGGTGATGCTCGAGAACCTGCGCTTCCATGCGGAAGAGGAGGCGAACGATGCCGCCTTCGCCGACCTGCTGGCCGCCGGGTTCACGGCGTACGTGAACGATGCCTTCGGTGCCGCGCACCGTGCGCATGCATCAACCGAGGCCGTGGCCCGCCGCCTGGACGCCTCGGCCGGCCTGCTGCTGGGCCGTGAGGTGGAGGTGCTGGGTGGCCTGCTGGGCAACCCCGCACCGCCGTTCGTGAGCGTGCTGGGCGGGTCGAAGGTGAGCGACAAGCTGCCGCTCATCGAGAACCTGCTCGACACCTCCGACCGCATCCTCATCGGCGGTGCCATGTGCTTCACCTTCCTCAAGGCGCTGGGCGACCCGGTGGGCACGTCGCTGCACGAGGACGAGGCGGCGCAGGAACTGGCGCTGCGCCTGCTCGACCGTGCCGGAAAGGTCAACTGCACACTGCAGCTTCCCACCGACATCCTGGTGGCCGATCGCTTCAGCGCCGACGCCGAATTGCAGGTGGTGCCGAGCGACGCGATTCCGGATGGCTGGATGGGTGTGGACATCGGCCCGCGCACCGCAGCCGCCTACCGTGAGGTCATCGAGAATGCCGGCACGGTGTTCTGGAACGGCCCCATGGGTGCGTTTGAAATCGCACCGTTTGCCGCTGGCACCCGCGCAATTGCCGAGGCCATGGCGTCGTCGACCGCCACCACGGTGGCCGGGGGCGGCGACTCCGGTGCTGCCGTCGGCGAGATGGGTCTGGCCGACAGGTTCACCTGGGTATCCACCGGTGGAGGCGCCGCCCTCGAGATGCTCGAGGGTCACGTGCTGCCGGGTGTCGCGGCGCTGCCCACCGCATGAGCACCCGTCGTCCGCTCGTGGCGGGCAACTGGAAGATGCACAAGACCGGCCCCGAGGCGCGCGAGTTCTGCACAGCACTCGCGGGTCTGGTGGGCGATGCACCCGCCGCCGACGTGGCGGTGTGCCCGCCGTACACCGCCCTTGAGGCGTCGGCCGAGGCGTTGGCCGGTTCACCCATCGCCGTCTATGCCCAGAACGTGCATGAGAACGAGAAGGGCGCACACACCGGCGACATCAGCAGCGCCATGATCCTCGCCACGGGGGCCCAGGGGGCGCTGGTTGGCCACTCCGAGCGCCGCGCGGAGGGTGACACCGATGGGCAGATCGCGCTCCGCGTGCGCAATGCCATCGATGCCGGTCTGCTGGTGGTGCTGTGCTGCGGTGAGTCGCTCGACACGCGCAAGGCCGGTGAGACCGAGGCGTGGGTGACGCGCCAGATCCGATCCGCGCTCGAGCACGTGACCGCCAGCGACATCACGAGTCTGGTCATCGCATACGAACCCATCTGGGCCATCGGCACCGGCGAGACCGCGTCGCCGGTGCAGGCGCAGGAGGCCTGCGCCATCGTGCGCCGCGTGGCCGCCGAGACCGTCGATGGCGAGGCGCTTCGCGTGCTCTACGGCGGCAGCGTGTCGCCGGCCAATGCCGCCGAGCTCATGGCGCAGCCGGACGTGGACGGCGCGCTGGTGGGTGGCGCGAGCCTCGAGCCCGAGTCGTTCGCCGCGATCGTTGCGGCGGCGGGTTGAGCGGCCCCCTCGTACTCGTCGTCATCGACGGGTTCGGCATTGCACCGGCGGGCCCCGGCAACGCCGTGACCCTCGCCCGCACGCCTGCGCTTGACGCACTGGCGGCAGAGGGATCGGCAACCACGTTGCAGGCGTCGGGCCTCCCGGTGGGCCTGCCGGATGGGCAGATGGGCAACAGCGAGGTGGGGCACCTCAACCTGGGCGCGGGCCGTCGCGTGCCGCAGATGCTCGTGCGCATTGACGAGGCCGTGGGTGCCGATGGCGGCCTCGGCGTGGTGCCGGCCATTGCTGCGGCGATGGATCGCGCCCAGTCGAGCACGCTGCACCTTGTGGGCCTTGTCGGCGATGGCGGCGTGCATGCGCAGCAGCGGCACCTCGTGGCACTGCTGAAGGCGGCACGCGAGAAGGGGCTCTCACGCGTGGTGGTGCACGCCATCACCGACGGCCGCGACTCGCGCCCGGACTCGGCGCTGCCCGCCATCCGCGCGCTGGAGGGAGACGGCGCCACCATTGGCACGGTCATCGGGCGCTACTGGGCGATGGACCGCGACCACCGCTGGGACCGCATCCAGCGGGCGTACGACGCCATGGTGCATGGACGCGGTGAGCGCGCTGACACCGCGGCGGATGCAGTGCAGCGGTCGTATGACGCCGGGGTGATGGATGAGTTCATCGAGCCATGGGTCATCGGTGACCCGGCCGAGCACCGCATCCGTCCCGACGACGCCGTGATCGTGTGGAACTTCCGCCCCGACCGTGCGCGCCAGATCACGCAGGCGCTGGCCGACCCGGCCTTCGACGGCTTCGATCGCGGTGGTGTGGCACCCATCGGTGACGTCACCACCATGACCCGCCTGCGCGCCGAGTGGACCTACCCCGTGGCCTTTGAGCAGGACAACGTGCGCGAGGGCATGGCGGAGGCCATGAGCATGGCCGGGCGCCGGCAGCTGCACGTGGCCGAGACCGAGAAGTACGCCCACGTGACGTACTTCTTCAACGGTGGCCGCGAGGAGCCATTCGATGGGGAGGATCGCCTGCTGGTGCAGTCGCCCCAGCACGTGGCCACCTACGACGAGGCCCCCGAGATGAGCGCCGATGGCATTCGCCAGACGGTGGTCGACGGTGTGATGGCCGGTGAGCACGAGTTCCTCGTGGTCAACTTCGCCAACGCCGACATGGTGGGCCACACCGGCGTGGTTGAGGCCGCCGTGCGGGGCATCGAGGCCGTTGATCGCTGCATGGCCGACATCCGCCAGGCGGTGCACGAGAAGGATGGCCTGCTCATCGTCACCGCCGACCACGGCAACAGCGAGCACATGATCGAGCCCGATGGCAGCCCCAACACGGCGCACACCATCAACCCCGTCCCGCTGTGGATCGACCGCCCCGGCCTGCCACTTCGCCCGGGTCGCCTGGGCGACGTGTCACCCACGGCGTGCGCGCTGATGGGGTGGGATGTCCCTGCTGCCATGACGGGCGACGTACTGCTCGACGGACCTGCGTAGGATCGCCGCATGAGCAACCGACCCCAGGAATGGCTTGCTGACCCAGAGGGCCGTCACCAGTTGCGCTGGTGGGACGGCTCGCAGTGGACCGAGCACGTGAGTGACAACGGCCAGCAGGGCATCGACGAGTTGGCCGACTCCGTGCCGCCGCCCCCACCGGGCCCAGTGGCGCGACGCTCGGGCCGTGCCACCGCTGCGCTGGTGCTCGGCATCGTGGGAATCCTCGTATTCCCGGTGGTGTGCTCAACCCTCGCGATCATCTTCGGTGCCCTCGCCCTGCGCGACATGGGCCCCGACCCCGCGGTGCGTGGTCGTTCGATGGCGTGGTGGGGCCTTGGTCTCGGCATCGCCGGGCTGCTCATCGGCATCGGCCTCATCGCGTACCGGTTCGCCTGATGGGTGACGTCGCCGGCCGAATCAGCATCAAGGGGCTCTCGCCCGAGGGCTACCGCGCGCTGGCTGGTCTCACGCGTGCGGGGCATCCCGACCACGCCCTCGCCGAATTGGTCAAGCTGCGTGCGTCGCACCTGAACAACTGCGCGTACTGCATCGACAACCACGAGGGCGTCGCGCGCAAGCTGGGAATCGCCGACGACCAGATCGCCGCAACGGCCGACTGGGAACCGTCGCCGCTGTTTGACGACCGCGAGCGCGCAGCGCTGGCCCTCACGGACCTGCTCACCAGTACCGACACCCTGTCGGCGGCGGAAGGCCCGGGGGCAGCACCCGTGTGGCAGACGGCGGCAGCGGCATTCCCGGATGACGAATTGACCCAGTTGGTGATGACGATTGTGGGGATCAACGCGTGGAACCGCGCGATGATCTCCGAAGCCGTCAGCGACGAGCGCTGATGCGCACGCGGGTCGTGATGACCCGCCCCTCCTGCTGCAGCACCAGCACCTCATGACCCGCTGAGTGGCACCACGCGGGGATGTCCACCGCGGCCAGCGGGTCGTCGGCCAGCACCTCGATGACGTCGCCTTCGGCGGCCGTGGCCGCTGCGCGCCGAAGCAGCCCAACGGGCACCGGGCACCAGGTGCCGAGGGCATCGATGGTGCGCGTGGGGGTCACGGGGCGCCGGGCGCCATTGCCCTGAGTACCGCGACCGACTCCCCGAATGCCCTCGTGGCCTCGTCGAGTTCGGCATCGGTGGTGCCCGGGCCGATGGTGATGAGCACTGCTCCTCGCGCGATGTCGTCGTCGGCCCCCATGGCCTCGAGCACCGGCGACGACTTGCCGGCGCCAAAGGTGCACGCCGACCCGGGGGACACCGCAACGCCACGCGCGGCCATGGCCAGTGCGAGGGCCTCGCCCTCCACACCCCGTGCGGACACCTGCACATGGCCAGGCAGTCGTTCATGCGGTCCGGGGCCGTTCAGCACCACCTGGGGAACCCCGAGGAGCCCGTCGGTGATGCGCCCTGCCATGGCCCGCATTGCATCTGCCCGGGCCGGCATGGCCTCGCGTGCCTCGTGCGCCGCGGCGGTAATACCCGCGAGCGCAGGCAGGTCATGCGCCCCGCCGCGCTTTCCGTGCTCCTCGAGGCCTCCCTCGATGAGCGGATGCAGCAGCGTGCCCGGGCGCACACACAGCGCGCCGGCCCAGGCCGGGCCGCCCATCGACCGACCGCCCATCACCACCAGATCGGCTCCGAGGCCATCGGCGATGGGCAGGAGCCCCGCGGTCTCCTCGGCATCGAGCACCACCACGGCGTGGGGTGCGGCGGCCCGCGCGGCAGCAATGAGCGCTGCAGCGTCGCGCACGCAGCCCACTTCGGCCTGGCCGTGGGTGACCACCACCAGATCGGCACCCTCCGCGGCGGCGGCCATGGCTGCCGGCACCACATCGCCCACGGCACCCACATCGGCCATGCGCACCTGCCCACCGTCCCGCGTGAGGGAGCGCGCGGCCGCGATCGCCGATGCGTGCGCCAGCGGATCAAGCGCGATGACGGGGGTGGAGAGGCCCCGTCCGGCGATGCTGCCCTTCATCGCAAGGTTGCGTGCCTCGGTGGCGCCGGACGTGAGGATGACCGTGTCGGCGTCCCACCCGACGAGGGCTGCAAGCGCGCCGCGCGCCGAATCCACGAGATCAGCCGGCCCACGCGCGTGCTCGTGCAGTGCCATGGGGCTTGTGGCCACGCCGATCCACCGCGCCATGGCATCGCGCACGGCGTCTGACGGCGGCCACCCGGATGCGTGGTCGAGATAGGCGGTCATCGGCCCTCCGCGAGTCGTGATCCAAGTTCCACGGGGAGCCCCGCGGCCTGGATTGCGTTCTGGGCGCCGGGGACGTCGTACGGCGTGCGTCTGAAGGTGAGCGTGTTGGCCTCCGGGTCGAGCACGGCCCATGATGCCCGTGGGTCGAGGTCGCGTGGCTGCCCAACGGAGCCGGGGTTCACCAGCCAGCGTCCGCGATCGAGCGAGATGGTCTCCTCGCCGCGCACAAGTCCGCCGTCCAGGCGGCCGTCGTCGCCGAGGCACCACGCGCCGGCCAGATGCGTATGGCCCACCATCATCACCCGTGCCGGGTGTGCCTCCATCGCGGCGCGCACGCCGTCGCCGTCCAGCACGTATTCCCACACCGGGTCGCGTGGTGACGCGTGGAACAGCGCGATGTCGCCCTCGTCGTCCATGGGCTCGAGCCCGGCGAGGCGGTCGAGGGCATTGCGGTCGAGCCGTGCGCGCGTCCATTCGATGGCCGTGCGTGCCCACGGCGAGAACTCGTCAATCGAGACCCGCCCTGCCGCCGCCAGGTCGTGATTACCGGCAAGGCAGCGCTCTGATGTCTGCACGCATGCACGCAGACACTCGTTGGGGTGTGCGCCGTAGCCCACCATGTCGCCCAGACACCAGGTGCGCGTGACCCCCGCCTGACGCTGGGCACGGCGCACGGCCTCGAGTGCGTGGCGATTGCCGTGCACGTCGCTGATGATGGCGATGGAGTCACTCACGCGCACCTACGATAACCCTGTGAGCCGCCTCATCCAGTTCGTCGTCGTCGGGCGACTCCGTGCGCCGATGGACGCGGCCGGTGCCGAATACGAGCAGCGCATCGCCCGCATGGCCGATTTGCGGGTCGATGAGGTGTCGGCAGAGGCCGTGCAACATGGCAATGCGCAGGTGTTTCGCAAAGAGGGCGAGCGCATGCGGGCGAAGATCGTGCAGGGTGCGCATGTGGTCGCGCTCGACGTGCGGGGAAAGGCCCCGAAGAGCAGTGAGGCCCTGGCGCAGTGGATGGGGCAGCGGCTGGAGAGTCCCAAACCCACCACGTTCCTGATCGGTGGCGCCATCGGCATTGACCCCACCCTTGTGGACGCCGCCGACGAGCGCATGTCGCTCGGGCCGCTCACGCTGCCGCACCAGTTGGCCCGCGTGGTGCTTGGTGAGCAGGTGTACCGCGCGCTGGCCGACCTCGCCGGCCACCCCTACCCGCACGCGGGTGGGGGCCGCTAGCATCGCCCGCCGTGCCTGCTGACAGCCCACTCACACCCCTCACCACCGCGATTGCCCGGGAAGCATCGGCCGTGGCCGGTGGGGCAGACGCCGTTGCCCACCTCGAGGCGCCGCGCGACGCCGGGTTCGGTGACCTCGCCACCAACGTGGCGATGACTCTGGCCAAGGCGGCCAAGCGCAACCCGCGCGAGATCGCCGACGAGCTCGTGGCGCGTATTCAGGCCGACGGCGATCTCGGCGCGCTGGTGCAGTCGGCCGAGGTGGCGGGCCCCGGTTTCATCAACCTCACCCTGAGCCCGAAGTGGTTTGCCGATTCGGCCAAGGCCATCGTTGCGGCGGGGACCGACTACGGCCGCGCCCAGGCCGACCCGGTTGAGCGCATCCTCATCGAGTTCGTGTCTGCCAACCCGACGGGGCCGCCGCATGTGGGGCACGCCCGCCAGGCCGCCTACGGCGACGGCGTGGCCCGCATTCTCGAGTACGCGGGTCACAACGTGACGCGCGAGTACTACGTGAATGACTGGGGCCGGCAGATGCAGTTGTTCGGCGCCTCGGTGGCCGCGCGCTACGGGCAGCTGTTCGGGCTCGACACACAGGTGCCCGAGGACGGCTACCAGGGCGATTACGTCATCGGCATCGCCGAGCTCATGCGCGATCAGGTGGGCGACACGTACGCGGGTCGCGTCAACCCGCCCGACGACGAGGTGCTGGCCGAGTTCGCCACACGCGGCCGTGACCTGATGCTCGGCACCATGACGGCCGAACTCGAGCGATTCCGTGTGCGGTTTGACGCCTTCTTCAGTGAGACCACCCTGCACGAGGGCGGCATCGTCGAGCGCGGGCTCGAGGCGCTCATCGCCTCGGGCGATGCGTACGAGAGCGAGGGCGCCCTGTGGTTTCGCACCACCACGTACGGCGATGAGAAGGACCGCGTGTTGCGCCGCTCGGATGGCAGCACCACGTACCTCGCCGCGGACGTCGCCTACCACCTCGACAAGGCCGGGCGTGGCGATGACCGCCTGCTCGACGTGCTGGGTGCCGACCACCACGGCTACATCGCGCGCCTTCGTGCAGTGATCGCCGCCGGGGGCTTCGACCCCGACATGCTTGAGGTGCCGATCGTTCAGCTTGTGTCGCTCACCGAGGGTGGCGAGGCCAAGCGCATGAGCAAGCGGGCGGGCACCCTGGTGACGCTGGGCGAGCTCATCGACGACATCGGTGTGGACGCCGCCAGGTTCTTCCTGGTGCAGCGGAGCCACGAGACAGCGTTCGACCTCGACCTCGACGTCGCGCGCTCGCAGAGCAACGAGAACCCCGTCTATTACGTCCAGTACGCCCACGCGCGCATCGCGGGGATCCTGGCCCAGAACCCCGAGGCGCCTGCCGACGCCGGGGCTCCGGCTGAGCTTGATCCATCCGAGCGGGCCCTGCTGCTCACGCTGTGTGCGTGGCCCGATGTGGTGCGCGAGGCCGAGCGCCGCCGCTCACCGCACCGGGTCGCTGCGTACCTGCAGGATCTGGCCCGCGACTTCCACGGCTTCTACCACCGCTGTCGCGTGGTGGGGGAAGCCCCTGAGGTGGTGGCCTTCCGGCTCGACCTGCTGCGCGCCACCCGCACGGTCATCGCCATGGGGCTCGACCTCATCGGCGTGGAGGCACCAGACCGCATGTAGCCGTGCGCTACCCTTGCGGCGACCCGCGGGTGTAGCTCAGTTGGTAGAGCATCAGCTTCCCAAGCTGAGGGTCGCCGGTTCGAGCCCGGTCGCCCGCTTGTTCGCCTGCCCCCTGATGTGTTCGATCAGCTGCGGGGCGCGGGCACAGCGACCACGAGGGACTTCACGACGCCCTCGCCGATGCGCGCCTGCAGGCTTGCGCCGTTGCGCGCTTTCACCAGCGTCACTGCGGTTGTCTTACGGCCAACCTTGGCCCGGTAGAGCTTGCGCACCTTCGCAACGGGGCTCCCTGGGGACAGGCCCTTGTCCGTCTTCCAGATGGGGTCGGTGAGCACCGCGGCACGTACGCGCGCGTCATCGGCACAGGTGGCCGACTTCGAACCACTGAAGGCCATGATGGCGCCGATGGATGCCCACGTGACGTGGCACGCACCGTAACTGGCCCGCTGTGCGCCCTTCTCGCCAAAGGCGGTTCCCGCCTTGGCCAGCGTGCCCATGCTTGCGCGCAGGCCGCCAAGCCGTACGCCGCCCTGACGGCTGACCATCACGACGAGCGGGCCCGCGGGACGCGTGCCTGCAGGCACGGCGGTGATCGGCGCCTTGGTGCTGCCACAGGGGGCCACCACGACCTTGGGAGCCGAAAGCCCGCTGGATGTGAGCATCTTGCCGTAGAGGCTGAGCACCTGCGTGGCGTATTCGGTTCCCGTGGCCCAGTTACCGCAGCCCATCTGCTCCCATGTGGGCGACCTGCCGTAGGGCTTCACATAGGAGAAGCGGATGTCCGTCAGGTCGCGGGCAACCCGTGCGGGGTCGGCCTTCGGGTCGGCGTAGGCCCAGAGGTGCTGGATTTGTGCGCGCACCCCTGCCACGGGTGAGGGGTAACGGTTGCCGGAACTGCAGGTGTCGCAGGCGCCGAGCCCCGAGAAGTTGTTGTCGGTGGGCTTGACCATGCTGCCCTTGTAGGCGAACCAGCCGGTCTCAAGCACCGACTGCGCGAATGCGATGTCGCCACGCACGTTCTGTGCATTGCCCTCGTCCACGAACATGTTGGCCAGATCGAGGATGGGCGTGGTGATGGTGGGGGTGACGCCCTGCTTTGCGAACCACGCTGCCATCTGGGCGCCGGTGAGGCGCGACTGGCCCATGAGCGGGGTCTGTGTGCTGGGCTGCCCCGCTGCCGGCGTTGTGGCGGCAGGGGCGGCGGCGCCACCGGTGGACGGGGCCTGTGCCTGTCCCAGAAGGGCGGCGGGCAGCGTGAGCAGCAGGGCTGCTGAGATTGCGATGGGTGTGCGCACAGCGGGCGATGGTAGGCCAGTCGGGCGTCGGACCCGGTGGCGCTCACCGCATCTTTACGACCTCCGCACCGTGCGCCCTGCTCAGGGTTCCACGGGACCGGTCAATCGCTATCCTGCGCATGTGCAGGCAATTCCCCTTGCCACGGGGGCAGAAATGCGTCTTCGTGGCCCCCAATCAGAGACAGTCGTCCTGTGTGTCAATGGGGGGACGTCGCGCATCGTGCCTGGCACCTGGAGCGCCACGATTGAGTGGTTGGTCGATCGCCTTGCACCAGAGTTCCCATCCACGGGGTTCGCCGAGGTGCGGTACCGCGTGAAGTCGTGGAAGCGCGTGTACGACTGCATCAGCGATGGCCAGGCCGCGCTTGCCGCCATGCCCTGGGCCCGCCGCGTGGTGATGCTCGGATTCTCGATGGGCGGCGCCGTGTCGCTGGGATGCGCCGGCGACGCGCGTATTCACGACATCGTTGCGCTGGCGCCCTGGATTCCCGAGGAACTGGAATTGCCCGACCTGAGTGGCGACCGCATCACGATCATCCACGGCAGCATCGATGGCATCCCGGGCATTCCCGGTGTGCGGGCCTCGCACTCCCGGCGCGGCGCCGATCGGCTGCGCGCAGCAGGCGCACATGTGGACTACGAGCTCATTCGCGGCGCGGTGCACGGCACCGCGGTGCGTCCGCGGGGATCGCTTGTGCGCCTCCCACGGTCGCAGGCATGGCTGTCAGCGGTTGATGGCGCGCTGACCAGCGCCGGCCTGCCGCGCGGGGCCTAGGAGGCCTTCGCCTTCCGCAGTCGCTGGCGCTCGCTCGTGGGCACCTTGACGTCCCACACCCAGCCCAGGCGCTCCATGCCGCGGATGAGCATCCACGACACATCCACCTGCTTCCACGTGAGTCCGTGGCGGGCCGACCCCGGAAACGCGTGGTGGTTGTTGTGCCATGCCTCGCCG
>CAIPNN010000041.1 GCA_903866425.1 uncultured Actinomycetes bacterium | reverse complement strand
TCTGGCCGGCCGTCAGCGTGACGGGCATCGCCTTGGTGGCGTAGCCGATCAGCCGCACGTTGATCGTCCGGGCACCAGCCGGTACCTCGGTCAGCCGATAGCGCCCTTCGGCGTCGGAGCGGGCCACCCGCTCACGATTGGCGTCCGTGAACACTTGGGCCCCAGGGAGCGGGACCCCCGTCCGTTCATCGGTCACCCGACCGCTGATCGTACCGGTGGATTGGGCTCGGACTGGCGTCGCCGGCAGCACCGCCAACAGGGCGGTGAGCAGGACAACGGACCATCGAGAACGTCGAATCATCGAATGCTCCTCAGTGGAAACATCAGGCAACGCCACGGGAGGGGTGTGGCGCAGTGGTCGAACGCGGATCAACCGGCAAAACCCGCGGTGACGGCGTTCACGTCACCAACGGGATGAAAAACCTTGGGGGAATAGCCTGCGCGAACATACCGGCGGAACCGCACGCGTCAATCACAGCCGCGTATCGATCGTCCCAGTCAACTCCAGCACCGCCATCGCCAACACCTTGGTCGACTGGACGAGATCATCAATGCCGCAGTACTCGTCGGGCTGATGCGCCAGATCGAGGATCCCCGGCCCATAGGCGACACAGTTCGGCACGCCGGCGATACGGTCGACATGCTTGTGATCGTAGGTGCCCGGACTCGCCGCCAGCATCACGGGGCGCCCCAGCACCGACTGGACGGCGCGCTCCAGTGACGAAACGACTGACGCACCATCCGGCGTACGGACCGGGTGCACCACCATCAGATCACGCAGCTCATAAACCAACTCCGGGGTCTCACGGGCCGCCCGCTCCAACAGGTCGACGATCTCCAACCGCGTCGCCTCAAACCCTTCCTCGGCGAGAAAGCGCCGATCGAAGATGGCGCGGCAGATATCCGCCACACAGGGGGTCTGGATGCCGTCCACCGGCTGGCCGCCGTTGATCCCGTTGATGTTGAGCGTCGCATGACGGGCCCCATCCGGCTTTACCGGCACGGCGGTCGTCCGCGCCTGCAGCGCCGGCATCAGCACCCGACGGATCTCATCGAGAATCACGCCCATGTGCTCGATCGCATTCACACCGAGGAAGGGCATCGAGCCATGCGCGATCCGCCCCCGGGTGGTGACCTCGAACCAGTACACCCCCCGGTGTCCGATATAGAGGCGATCCGTGTTGGTCGGCTCGGTGATGATCACGGCATCTGTTCGGTCGGCGCTCACCCGCCCCTGCTGCGCCAGATAGGCCATGCCGGCAAAGCCGCCACTCTCCTCGTCGACCGTGCCGCTGATCTCGATCGACCCATGAAGGTCGATCCCGGCCCGCCGGATCGCCTCGGCAGCGTAGATCGCCGCCGTGATCCCCGCCTTCATGTCACAGGAGCCGCGACCATAGATGCGGCCGTCGCGCACCAATCCACCAAACGGATCCACCGTCCACCCCGCACCCGCTGGCACGACGTCAAAGTGCCCGTTCAGATGCACCAAGGGACGATCCGTCCGCCCGCGACGCAGCCCGACGACATTCATTCGCGGGTGGGCCGCCGTGTGCTCGGGTCGTCCCTCCGCCACGGGATAATCCACGGCGAAGTCACAGGCGGCGAGCCGACGACCAATCAACTCGGCGCACTCCACGTAACAAT
>CAIPNN010000040.1 GCA_903866425.1 uncultured Actinomycetes bacterium | reverse complement strand
GTCCACCCACTCCGACGTGATGACGCGCTCCGTCGACAACTCGGGAATGAGCGCGGGAATGCGGATGAAGGGGTGATCTCGGTAGTAGTCGGCGAACTCCACCTGGTTGGTGGCCTCGAGGCGGTAGTCGAGCTCGTCGATCATGCGGAGCCGAACCTCCTCCACCACCGCCTTGGCGTCGATGCCCTTGAGGGCGAACGAGGTCATGAGGCCGTAGAGCACCTCGACGTTCGCAAGGTCTGCGCCGAGCGCGTCGGCGATGCCGGGGTACTGCACCTTCACCGCAACCTCGCGGCCGTCGCGGGTGACGGCACGGTGGACCTGCCCGATCGACGCCGCAGCGATCGGGGTCTCGCCCCAGTCGAGAAAGACGCTGCGCGGGTCGCCGAGTTCCTCGGTAACCACCTGAGCGGCGAGGGCGGGTGCCATCGGCGGTGCATCGGCCTGGAGCGTGGAGAGCGCCTGCTGGGCATCGTCGGGGAGGGCCTCGATGATGAAACCGATCAGCTGACCGGCCTTCATCATGGCGCCCTTCATCTGGCCGAGTTCGCGGGCCACGTCCTGCGCAGTGCGGATGGCGAACTGCTCGTTGAGGGCGGCCTTGCGTGCGTCGTCCGCGCCCACACCGCGCAATCGTGTGCCGACGAAGCGTGCGCCGTTGCGCGCAGTGAGCCGGCCGATCCGCAGACCGCGCGACGCGCGGGTGCGGAGGTGCCGGAGCCTCACGCCGTGGTCGCGCCGGCGACCGTGCGGGCCGTCGGGTTGGCCACGAGGAACTCCTCGGGCAGCGGCTCGCCCGTTACCTCGTCGGTGAAGTACGTGCCCGCCTCGAGCCGGGCAAGCGCGATCTCCACGCCTGCGAGGTCTGCGGTGATGGCGTCGAGGTCCAGCACGGCGGTGGGTGCGACGTCGGGCGGGGCCTGCGTTGCGTCGTCGGTCATGGTGGCAAGCCTAGGGGCCTGTAGCGTTCTGACCCATGCCGTACCCCTTCCCCGCCCTCGATGGGTCCTCCCCCAAGACACAGAAGTTCAACGACGTCCCCGAGATGGGCATCGATCCGGCGAAGCGCTACACCGCCACGATGGAGACCTCGATGGGCACCCTCGTGATCGCCCTCGACCCGATCAAGGCGCCGGTCACGGTGAACAACTTCGTGTTCCTGGCGCTGTACCACTACTACGACGGCATCATCTTCCACCGCATCATCAACGGCTTCGTCTGCCAGGGCGGGGACCCGACGGGTACAGGCCGCGGTGGCCCCGGCTACCAGTTCAAAGACGAACTGCCCAAGGCCGGTCAGTACCAGATCGGTTCGCTGGCCATGGCCAACGCCGGCCCGGACACCAACGGTTCGCAGTTCTTCCTCATCAGCGGCCCGTCCGGTGTGGGCCTGCCGCCGGCCTACGCGCTCTTCGGCCAGGTGGTGAAGGGTCTCGAGGTGGTGGAGGCGATGCAGAACGTGCCCACCGGCTCGGGCGACCGCCCGAAGACCGACGTGGTCATCAACTCGGTCACCATCACCGTCGCCAACTAAACCCCTCGCGTTCTGACGGCACATTCCCCACGTATGCGTGGGGAAACCTTGCCCAAAAATGCGGGGTTGGCCGGCGGTGGCGGTCAGGCCGACCGCAACCGCGGTCGGTACGCCAACACGAGCACCCCGCAGAGCGCTGCGATGCACGCTCCGATGATCCCCATCGTTGCGTAGTTCGACCACTCGAGGGCGAAGCCTGCGAGCAGTGCTGCGACGCCGGACGCGAGGAAGGTTGTCGTGTCCGCAACCGCCTGGATCCGCGGCCGCTCCGATGCCGTCACCGCGTCGGTGACGAGCGTGGAGCCTGCGACGAAGTTCGCGTTCCAGCCCACGCCGAGGATGAACAGGGCGACGATCATGGCCATGTGGCTGCCGGGGTGCGCCAGTGCCGCCGTGACGCAACCGGCAACGAGCACCACGCAACCGCCGACCACCACGGGGAGCCGCCCGACCCTGTCGACGAGCCAGCCAGAGATCGGCGACGGTGCGTACATGCCGAGCACATGCCCGGAGATCACGGTGCCGATGCCGTCCGCGGAGTAGCCGTGGTCCTTCAGGTGCACTGAGGTGACGGACATGACGGCGACCATGACCACCTGACCGATCACGAGCGCTGCGAAGGCAAGTTGCAGGGCCGGTCGCTTCAGGCAAGCACGGACGTCCGCCTTGGCGTTGGCGATCACCGGTTCGTCTCGCAACTGGCGCGAGATGTCCCGGGGGTCGGGTCTGATCACGAGCCAGCAGGCCACCGCAGCGAGCACGTACACGCCACCGCCGACGACGAACGGCCCGCCGAGCTCGGGCAGGCCCACGTGGGTCATCATTCGGCCCGACGGCCCCCACAGCTTGGGCCCGAACACGACCCCGATCGTGCTCGCCCACACCACGATCGCTACTGCCCGACCGCGACGAGCATCGGCAACGACGTCTGCCGCCGCGAAGCGCGACTGCTGGCTCGCAGTGTTCCCGAACCCGAACAGGAGCAGCCCGACGAGCACGAGCGCGTACCACTGCCAGCGGGCGGCCAGACCCACCACCACGCCGCCGACCGCGCCGACGAGGTATCCGCCGATGAGCGTGGGGCGCCGCCGCGTCCGGCCGATGCGCTTGGTCAGCACCACGGCACCGAGCGCCGTGCCGCCCATCATGGCGAAGCTGCCCGTGCCGATCCACGTCTTGGACCCGAGCAGCTCCTGAATGAGCAGTGGGGTTCCCGTGAGCCCGATGAGCTGTCCGAGACCGCCGAGCGCAGACGAGCCCATCAGCCCCCCGAGGATGCGGTACTCGGTGGAGCGCGCAACCGGCGATGCGCCGACCGGGGAGGTCTCGAGCACAGCCATCGCGGCGACGCTATATCGTCGGGCGAACGATGGAGACGATGAACCTCGGACAGGCACGCAGGGTTGCGCTTGCCGCACAGGGATTCGGTGATCCACGACCGACCGGGCGGGTGGACCTGCGTCACCTCCGTCGGGTACTGGACCGCATGGGGCTCATCCAGATCGACTCGGTGAACGTTCTTGTGCGCAGTCAGGAACTGCCGCTGTTCGCCCGTCTCGGGCCGCACCCGCGTGACCTCATCCATCGCGCCACGCAGGCAGGCGAACTGTTCGAGTACTGGGTGCACGAGGCGTCGCACGTGCCGACGGGGCATCACCACCTGCACCGCTGGAAGATGGCCCAGAGCCACCGCTGGAAGGGGGTGGAGGCGGTCTCTCGCCGTCGCCCCGGTTATGTCGAGGAGGTCTATGCCCGCGTGCGCGACGGTGGACCGCTGGTTGCCGGGGAATTGTCCGCGCGCACCGGGCCCAAGGGGCCATGGTGGGATTGGGACGAGGCGAAGATGGTGCTCGAGCACCTGTTCTGGACGGGTCGGATCACGGCGCAGCGACGACCGAGCGATTTTGCGCGCATCTACGACCTGACCGAACGGGTGATACCGGCATCAGCCCTCGCGGTGCCGACACCCCCCGAGCGCGAGGCCCGCAAGGAACTGCTCGTGCTGGCGGCATCGCACCTCGGTATCGGCACGCTCGCGGACCTCGTGGACTATCACCGTCAGAAGGCAACGCCGTGCAGGCCGCTCGTTGCCGAACTGGTGGAGGAGGGGCGGCTTCAGCCGGTCCGGGTGGAGGGTTGGAACGAGGTTGCATACCTCGATCCGGCGGCAAGCACGCCGCGGACGGTTGCGGCGCGCGCCCTGCTGTCCCCGTTCGACCCCGTGGTG
>CAIPNN010000039.1 GCA_903866425.1 uncultured Actinomycetes bacterium | reverse complement strand
ATGGGCGATGCCATGGGCGGGGCCTTCCGCGACCGCTTCGTGGCCATCACCGACCCCGGAACGCCGCTCGCCGTGCGCGCGGCGGATGAGGGCTGGCGCATGGTGGCCGAGAACATGCCCGATGTGGGTGGGCGCTTCTCGGCGCTCACGCTGTTCGGCCTTATTCCCATGGCGCTGGCGGGTGTCCCGGTGGACACCGTGCTCGACCGCGCCGCCGCAGCCCGTGAGGGGTCCGATGGACCGCGTCTGGGTGTGGCACTGGCCGCGCTGGCAAAGGCCGGGCGCGACAAGCTCACCATCGTGGCCGACCCGGGTATCGGCTCGTTCGGCCTCTGGGCCGAGCAGTTGGTTGCCGAGAGCCTGGGCAAGGACGGTGAGGGCATCATCCCCATCGCCGGCGAGCCGCTCGGCGATCCCGACGAGTACGGCTTCGACCGCGTCATCCTGCACCTGCGCCTCACCGGCGAGCACGATGCCGACGTGGCGGCCATCGGGGCATCGGGTATCCCGGTCTTCGTGCTCGACCTCCGCGAGCCGTTCGACACGGGCGCGCTGTACATGACGCTCGAGATCGCCATCGCCACCGCCGGTGCCGAACTCGGCATCAACCCGTTCAACCAGCCCGACGTGCAGGCCGCGAAGGACGCCGCCAATGCCGCGCTCGCCAATGAGGACGGAATCCCCACCGACGATCGCGAGGGGCCCGAGGCCATCGCACGGGCCATCGACATGCTCGAGCGCGGCGACTACCTGGCGATGATGGCCTTCACCACGCCAACGCCGGGCGGGGAGCGCCACATGGATGCCATCCGCGCCGCCGTGCGCAGGCGCACCAAGGCCGCCACCACCTTCGGCTGGGGGCCCAGGTTCCTGCACTCCACCGGGCAGCTGCACAAGGGCGGTCCGGGCTCCGGCGTGTTCGTGCAGTTCCTCGGGCCCGGCAGCCCCGACCTGCCCATTCCGGGCCAGGACCACACATTCGGCGACCTGCTGCGCGCGCAGGCCATCGGCGATGCTGCCGCGCTCGACGCCCGCGGCCGCCGGGTCATCCGCATTGATCTGGGCGACGACCCCGAGACGGGGCTGGCCCTCGCCGCCCGGGTGGCAACCGCCTAGGGCAGCGCCGCCACGGCCGACTCCACGTCGGCCACCGCCGTGATCATGGCGAGGTCGTCGGCGTCGACGACCAACTGCGCGGCCAGCACGTCGAGCACTGATTGCCAGCCCGGCCCCACCACGATGAGGGGCTGCCGCGCCACGTGACGGTTCTGCATGAGGTTCCATGCCACGGCAATCTCAGCCAGCGTGCCCACGCCGCCTGCCACGGCGATCCAGGCGTCGGCGTCGAGCAGCATGCTGAGCCGGGCGAACAGGTCGTCAGCCGGGCGCTCTTCGCCCACCCACGCATTGGGTGTGCGCCCCTGCGGCCCGGGCAGTGTGACGCCAACCACGTGCGCACCCGCCGCATGTGCGCCGCGCGACACGGCAGCCATCGCCCCGTCGTGGCCGCCGGTGGCCACGACCCATCCCGCCTCGCCCAACAGTCGTCCAAGCCGCTCGGCCGCAATGGCGTCCGGGTGATCGGGCGCGATACGGGAACTGCCGAACACCGCCGCCACGCGGCTCACGCGGGCACCGCCGCGTCTGACAGCAACTCAATGAGCCGACGGGTATCGGGCTGTGCACCAAGACGGTCGACATTCCGCACGAGCATCTGCACCGAT
>CAIPNN010000038.1 GCA_903866425.1 uncultured Actinomycetes bacterium | reverse complement strand
GCAATCACCGGGTACGCGGTGACCTCATCCGGGTCGCCTGCGCGCAGCTGCACCACCACCGGTGCGACCAAGTGCACCATCAGTGGCCTCACCAATGGCGTGCCGTACACCTTCACGGTGCGTGCAACCAATGCGGTGGGTCAGGGCCCCGCGTCTGGCGCAAGTGCCCCGGTGACCCCCGCCGTGCCGGTTGCACCAGTGCCAAGCGATCCCGCACCCGCACCCACTCCCGCCCCGAGCGCACCCGCCGCGCCGTCTGAGCCCTCTCCCATCACGGGGCCGGGCCTTCCGCAGAGCCGCGACGCCCTCGACTGGGGCATCGACCGTCTTGACCAGCGGGCCGGGGGCCTGGACGGCCGATTCGCCGTTCCGCTCGACGGCACGGGAGTCACGGCCTACGTGGTGGATACCGGCGTGATGGCAAGCCACGAGGAGTTCACCGGGCGCGCCATTGGCGGCGTCGATGCAGTGGGCGACGGCAGTGGCACCGACGACTGCAACGGACACGGCACGCACGTGGCGGGCACCATCGCCGGTAGCAGCCTGGGTGTTGCGCCCATGGCCCGCGTCTCCCCGGTTCGCGTGCTGGGCTGCCAGGGCGACGGCACGGTGAGCGACGTGATCGCCGGCCTCGACTGGATCGCGCGCACCCACGCAGCTGGCGCACCGGCCGTGGCCAACATGAGCATGGGCACGCCATCATCGGCAGCCCTCAACGCAGCGGTCGACCGCGTCATCGCCGATGGCGTCACGGTCACCGTGGCTGCGGGCAACAGCAATACCGATGCCTGCAGCATGTCGCCGGCGTCAGATCCGCAGGCCATCACGGTGGGCGCCACCGACGACCAGGACGCCCGGGCCGACTTCTCCGACTACGGCAGCTGCGTCACGGTGTTCGCCCCCGGCGTGGACATCGAGTCGGCGTGGATCTCCGGCAGCAAGGACACCGAAGCGCTCTCGGGCACCTCAATGGCCGCACCGCACGCGGCCGGTGTCGCCGCCCTGCTGCTTTCGGGCACCCCGAGCGCATCCCCCGCCCAGGTGAAGCAGGGCATGGTGAATGCCGCCACACCGGGTGTGGTCGCAAACCCCGGCCCGGCGTCGCCCAACCTGCTGCTGTTTGCCGGCGCGTCATCCGTGCCCATGGCCGGCGCCGGGAAGAACGGGCAGCAGGCCAACCAGGTGGCCGTGCCGCATACGCCCCGCATCACGAAGGCACGGCGCGACAAGCAGGGGCGTCTGGTGCTCACGCTGAAGGCCGACAAGAAGGTGACCATCAAGGTGTACGCCGGGAAGAAGCTGGTGAAAACCGCAGTGTCCCCGGCCACCGGCAAGCCGTTCACCATCACCATCGCCAAGCCCGTGAAGCGCGGCGTGAAGGTCACTGTGAAGGCGGGCAACCGCAGCGGGCTGTCGAAGGCGTCGAAAGCAATCACCGCTCCGTAGCCGCGATCCGGCGTTCCCACGGAACATCATTTGTGAGCATTCCGTGAATGCTTTGGGCGTATGCCATGAGGTCTCCGGGTAAGCACGTGACAGGCGGCAAAAGCGGGCGTACCGTTACGCCCATGGCATCGCGCCCCTCACGCCGAATCAGCCGGGCCCTCATGACTGTCGTCGGTGGCACCGCGCTGCTGGGCGTCGTGACGATGGCCTCAGCTGCGCCGGCAGATACCTCGACGCCGCAGATCGTGATGATCGATCCCGCTGCCAACCTCAGCAGCCTCGTGCGATCTGAACAGCGCAAGGGCAACGAGGTGGAGCAGACATTCCGCTCGGTGGGCAAGGGCTTTGTCGCCCGGCTCGACCAGGCCGACATCGCCCGCCTCGACCGCAACCCCGACGTGTTGCTCATTGAGCCCGACCGCCCAGTGCGCGCCATCGCGTCGCCGGGAATGCCCGTGCCCGACTTCACGGGAGTCACCGCACCGGCAAATGACGCGTTTGCGAGCGCCACCACCCTCAGCGGGGCGACCGGCACCACCACATTCAATTCGGGTGGCGCGACCCGTGAATCGGGTGAGCCCGCGCATGGCGCCACCAGCGGCGCGGCCTCGGTGTGGTTCACCTGGACGGCCCCGGCCAGCGGATCGCTGCGGGTCACCACCGCCGGAAGTGGGTACGACACCCTGCTGGCCGCCTACACCGGCAGCGCACTCGGATCGCTCACCCAGCTGGCCGCCAACGACGACGCCAATGGCGGCACCACGAGCTCGATCACCTTCAACGTGACGGCCGGTACCACGTACCGCTTCGCCGCCGATGGATGGGGCGGGCAGGCCGGCGCAGGCATGCTCAACTGGACGCTCACCGAGCAGAGCGCACCCGCCAACGACGCATTCGCGGTGGCCACGACAATCAGCGGTGAGTCCGGCACGGGCTCAGGTAACACCACCCTCGCCTCACGCGAGACCGGAGAGCCCAGCCACGGCGACGCCAGTTCGACCGCATCGGTGTGGTACCGCTGGACCGCCCCGAGCGATGGCCAGCTGACCGTGAGCACGCAGGGCAGCGGGTTCGACACGCTGCTTGGCGTGTACAGCGGCAGCGCGGTGAACGGCCTCACGACGCTGGCCCAGAACGACGACGCCGACGTGGGCGGTGTGGTGTGGAGTCAGGTGCAGGTGGCCGTGACCGCCGGAAACACCTACGCAATTGCGGTTGATGGCTGGCGCGGCCGCCGGGGTGGTGTGTCGCTTGTGTGGAACATGGCCGCAGGCCGGACGCCGGCCCCGACGCCGACGCCCAGCCCCTCGCAGCCCTCCGCTCCTGGATCCGGGGGGCCACAGGACCGGCCGGCACCGTCATGGGGGCAGGACCGCATTGACCAGACCGCACTGCCGCTGAACGGCCGCATCGCTGCGCCCCTCGACGGGGCGGGCGTGAGCGCCTACATCATCGATACCGGCGTGCTCGGCGACCACGATGAGTTCGGCAGCCGGGTGCAGGCGGGCTACGACGCCGTGTCGGGAACCGACGGCACGTCCGACTGCAATGGACACGGCACACACGTCGCCGGCACCGTGGCCGGCACCACATTCGGTGTGGCCCCCGCCGCCGCCATCGTTCCCGTGCGCGTGCTCGACTGCAGTGGCAGCGGGAGCACATCCGGCGTGATTGCAGGCATCAACTGGGTCACCGCCAACCATCAGGCGGGCGTTCCGGCAGTGGCCAACATGAGCCTCGGCGGCAGCTATTCCCCCGCCCTCAATGCGGCCGTGCGAAGCGCGGTGGCAGATGGCATCACGTTTGCGGTGGCGGCGGGCAACAGTAACGCCAATGCCTGTGACGCCTCGCCGGCATCAGAGCCCGCAGCCGTCACGGTGGGCGCCACCACGTCAACCGACGCGCGCGCCTCGTACTCGAACTTCGGATCGTGCCTCGACATCTTCGCGCCGGGCTCGGGAATTCTGTCGGCGTCCAGCGCATCCACCAGCGGATCGCGCGCGCTTTCGGGTACCTCGATGGCCTCACCGCACGTGGCCGGCGCTGCAGCGCTGCTGCTGTCGGGAAGCCCGAGCGCAACGCCGCAGGCCGTGACCACCGCACTCACCCAAGGTGCGACCGCCAACGTGGTGAACGACGTTGTGGGGTCGCCCAACCGCCTGCTCAACATCAGCTCGGGCGTCGCGCCGTCCCCGCCGGCGAGCACGCCGACCCCGGCGCCTGGCACCACTCCTGCACCTGGTGGTGGTGGCACCTCGCCGGGCCCGGGCACACCGACCCGGCCGGTCACCCCGCCCACGAACAGGCGGCCCGGCCGCGTGGGGCAGCGCGATGTGCTGGCAGCACCGCGCCTGATCTCAGTCACACGCTCCACAGGCGGCATCACCGTGCGCATCACCAAGGCTGCGGGCGCGACCGGCTACCAGGTGTTCGTGAACAACCGCATGGCGGGACGCATCACCGGTACCCGCGGCACGGTCAAGACCACCGCGGCGCGTGGCGCCAAGGTACGCGTGCGGGCAGTCAGCCCCACCAGCACCTCGGTGATGTCGAACTCCGTCAGCTC
>CAIPNN010000037.1 GCA_903866425.1 uncultured Actinomycetes bacterium | reverse complement strand
GTGGGCGATCCGTGCGGCGTCACCCGCTGGTACGCGCTGTACACCGGCTGCCGCACCGAGGGCAACACGCGCACGCTCGAGCGGGCAGATGGCGCCGTGGTGGTGGAGGACATCCTCACCCGCGATGACGCCGGCATGAGCTACTCGTACACCGTCACGTCGGGTCTGCCCCTCGCCGAGCACGAGGCATCGTTCCGCGTGGAGCCCCGCGGCACCGGATCGCGCATCGTCTGGCACACGCACGCCGTGAACACCGACCCATCGGTAGACATGGAGGAGCGACTGGCCGACCGCCAGCGTGAGGCGCTCGAGGGCCTCAGGGCCCTGCTCGACGACTGAAACATTCTTCGGGAGTTCTTCATTTCGTCTTGCAGTGCCCTGATGTGGCTGCGTGACCATGGGGATGCGGGGATCACCACACCGATCCCGTAATGCCCCAGCCACACCGGAGGACACACGTGAACACGAGGAACAAGCGCATTGCCGTCATCGCCGCGGCCGGACTGCTTGCCGGGGGTGGCATTGCCGGCGCATTCGCGGCCACCAATGGCGGAGACGATCCCTCAACCGACCTCGCCAACGCCCTGTCGCAGGAGACGGGCACGCAGGTGAGTGCCGCACAGGTGAAGGCCGCCTTCCAGGACGTGCTGAAGCAGCGGCTCGACAAGGACGTGGCTGCAGGCCGCATCACGCAGGACCAGGCCGACCAGATCCTGAAGCAGGCCGCCGACAACCCGGGTGCGCTCATGCGCGGCCCCGGTGACCACGGACATCGCGGTGGTCCGGGTGGCGAGGGTCGTCAGGCCGTCGAGGCCGCAGTGCAGAAGGCGCTCGGCGTTGACGAGGCCGCAATCCACCAGGCACGCGAGAGCGGCAAGTCGCTCGCTGACCTCGCCACCGAGAAGGGCGTGAGCCGCGACGACCTCACGGCGGCCATCGCGGCGGCGATCAAGTCGACCGACCGTGGCGCCAACCTCACCGATGCTCAGGCCACCCAGATGGCCAACAACATCGTGGACGGCAAGGGCGGCCCTGCCCGCGGCATGCACCGCGCCGGCAATGGCGCGGTCGAGAAGGCCATCACCAGCACGCTCGGCATCACCGAGGCCCAGTGGCACGCCGACCGCCGGAGCGGCAAGTCCGCAGCCCAGGTGGCCAAGTCGAAGGGCATCGCAGTGTCGAAGGTGACCGACGCCGTCGCCAACGCCCTTCAGAAGAACGCTCCGCAGGGGGCTCCGAAGCTCTCGGACGCGCAGGCCAAGGAGATGGCAACGCATATCGTCAACGAACAGCACATGCACGGTCGCGGTGACCACGGTGGCCACGGTGGCCCGGGCGGTCCGCCGCCCGTCGGTCCGTGACCCACGCCACCCGCGGGGCCCGGCATCACTGCCGGCCCCGCGGTGACATGCACATGGAACGCGCGCGATTGGCGACCCATGACGGCCGCGATCCGGCAGACTCGCCCACATGAGGATCCTGATCGTTGACGACGAGGAGGCCGTGCGCACCGCGGTGCGTCGTGCCCTCGTCCTTGCCGGCTACGACGTCGAGATGGCGGCCAACGGCGAAGAGGCACTGTCGCTGCTCGCCGAGCGTGCGCCCGATGCCATCGTGCTCGACGTG
>CAIPNN010000036.1 GCA_903866425.1 uncultured Actinomycetes bacterium | reverse complement strand
GTGCTGGAGATGCTCCCGTACCCATCGGGCGAGATCCACATGGGGCACGTGAAGAACTACACAATGGGCGATGTGGTGGCGCATCACCGCCGCCGCACCGGCCATGTGGTGTTTCACCCCATGGGCTACGACGCCTTCGGGCTGCCGGCCGAGAACGCCGCCATTCGCACGGGTGAGCCGCCGGCCGAGGTGACCGCCCGCAATATCGCGAGCATCCGCACGCAGCTGAAGCGCCTGGGCTTCTCCATCGACTGGGACGTGGAGATCAGCACCGCTGATCCTGAGTACTACCGGTGGACCCAGTGGATCTTCCTGCGCTTTCTCGAGAAGGGGCTGGTGGAGCGCCGCGAGGCCGCCGTCAACTGGTGCCCCATGGACCAGACCGTGCTTGCCAACGAGCAGGTGGTCGACGGCCTGTGCGACCGCTGCAAGAGCCCGGTCGAGCTGCGCCAGCTGCCCCAGTGGTTCCTGCGCATCACCGACTACGCGCAGGCGCTGCTTGACGACATGGACCTGCTGGTCGACTGGCCCGATCGCGTGCTCACCATGCAGCGCAACTGGATCGGCCGTTCGGTGGGTGCCCGCGTCGAGTTCCAGCTCGACGACGGCTCGGCCACGATCCCGGTGTTCACCACGCGGCCGGACACCCTGCACGGCGCCACGTTCTTCCTCATGGCACCCGAGCACCCGATGGTGCCGCGCCTGGTGGATGGCAGGCCTGAGCAGGCCGACGTCACCGCGTACGTGGGCACCGCCGCGCGCACCGCTGTTGCTGAGCGCAGTTCGGCGGAGCGCCCGAAGACGGGTGTGTTCACCGGCCGCCATGTGATCAACCCGGTGAACGGCGAGGAAATTCCCGTGTGGGTGGCCGACTACGTGCTGATGGATTACGGCACCGGCGCCATCATGGCCGTGCCCGGGCACGACGACCGCGACTTCGCATTCGCCACCACCTTCGGGCTGCCCATCAAGCGCGTGATCGCCGAGGAGGGCGTGGCCGCGGACGCCCCGCTTGAGGAGGCCATGACCGGCCCGGGCCTGTTGGTGAACAGCGACGTGCTGGATGGCATGGAGGTTGAGCAGGCCAAGCAGACCATGTGCGCATGGCTGGCCGAGCGCGACCTGGGTGACGCCACCGTGGGCTTCCGCCTTCGCGACTGGCTCATCTCGCGCCAGCGGTACTGGGGCGCACCCATCCCGGTGGTCAACTGCGACACCTGTGGCGTGGTGCCGGTGCCCGACGACCAGCTGCCGGTGCTGCTGCCGCACATCGACGACTACGCGCCCAAGGGTCAGAGCCCGCTGGCGTCGGCCACCGATTGGCTTGCCACCGTGTGCCCCACGTGTGGTGGCGCGGCCCGCCGTGAGACCGACACCATGGACACGTTCGTCGATTCGTCCTGGTACTTCCTGCGCTACACGGCCCCGCACTACTCCGACGGCCCGTTCTCGCGCGAGGTGGCCGACTACTGGATGCCGGTCGACCAGTACATCGGCGGCGTTGAGCACGCGATCCTCCACTTGCTGTACGCGCGCTTCTTCACCAAGGTCATGCACGACCTGGGCCTGGTGAGCACCCGCGAGCCGTTCGCCCGCCTCTTCACCCAGGGGATGATTCATCACCAGGGCGCCAAGATGAGCAAGAGCCGCGGCAATGTGGTGCCGCCCGACGAGATCATCCAGCGCTTCGGTGCCGACACCCTGCGCTTGTACATCTTGTTCATGGGTCCTGCGGCCGACGACGCCGAGTGGGCCGACAGCGGGGTGGAGGGGCAGCGCAGGTTCCTCGACCGCGTGTGGCGCCTGGTGATGAACCTGCCGGAGGATGGCGCCGGCGTGCGCCCGACGACCGCTGAGCTTGCCGGCGACGACGCCGCGCTTGCGCTGGTGCGGAAGGCCGAGGCCACGGTGGACAAGGTGAGCCAGGACATCGGTGAGCGCTTCTCGTTCCACACGGCCATCAGCGCCATTCAGGAACTGGTGAACCAGGCAACGCGCGACGCCGGCGACGGCAGCCTCGACACCCCCGCCGGCCACCGTGCACTGCACCACGCCGCCCGCACCACGGTGTCGTTGCTGTTCCCGTTCGCACCCCACATGACGTCGGAGCTGTGGGAGCGCATGGGCTACGGCCAGCACCTGTACCGCGAGGCATGGCCCACGGTCGACCCGGCGTTCCTCGTCACTGACACGGTCACGGTGGTGATTCAGGTGAACGGCAAGCTGCGCGACCGCGTGGAGGTATCGCCCGACATCGCCGAGGATGCGCTGCTGGAGATGGCCTTCGCGCTGCCGAAGGTTGAGGCCGCACTCGGTGGGGCCGAGATCAAGCGCAAGATCGTGGTGCCGGGCAAGCTGGTGAACCTGGTGGTGGGCGGCAAGTAACGCCTGCGCGTGCGTGTTTGCACAGTGCGCGCGCCACTCGTGCTGAGGCCGCCCATACGGTGGCCCCATGGACGGGTTGCTGCCATGGATTCGCCGGAGCGGATGGGTGTACGGCCTTGTGGCCGTGGTGCTGGCGCTTGTTGCCTGGCGGTGGGCGGGTGAGAGCGGGAGTGGGTCGGGCGCGAGTGCGGCCACGGGGTCGGTAACGAGTCAGGCGCGGCGGCCTATGACAGAGGCCGCACCGATTGTGCATGTCATCGGTGAGGTGCGACACCCGGGCGTGTACCGGATTGGTGGAGATGCCCGCGTGCTGCAGGCCATCCGTCTCGCCGGTGGACCCACACGCAAGGCCAACCTGCAGGGCCTCAATATGGCCGCGGTCATCGGGGATGGCCAGCAGATCATCGTGCCGCCGAAGGTGGCGACGCGGGCCACGGCTGCTGGCGGCGGAGCCGGGGGGAACTCCGCCGCCGGCACGTCGGGGCAGGTGAGCCTGTCGTCGGCCACCGCTGCCGATCTGGAGGCCCTTGATGGCGTGGGCCCGGCGCTTGCCCAGCGCATCATCGACTGGCGCACCGCGCACGGTGGGTTCTCATCGGTCGATCAGCTGGATGAGGTGTCTGGCATTGGCCCCACCCGACTCGACGCGCTGCGTCCGCACCTCACGCCGTGATGCCTTTGGGCGGGGCGCATGCCCTGGCCCGGCACGTTCCGCTGGCGATGTTGGCAGCGCTGGTGGTGGGGTTGGCGCTTGGTCCCTTTGGCGCCCCGGTGGCGACCGCCGCCGCGGGGGCAGTGGCCATGGCGGTGGTGGGGTGGATGCTGGCGCGCAACGCGCATTCCCGCGCGGCCGTCGTGGCCCTCGCGGTGGCATGCCTGTGTGCAGGCACCGCATGGGGGGCGGCCCGTGTGCAGGCGACCGAGGTGCGGCCACTGACGCGCTGGGGCCATGTGCAGGGCACGGTGGTGGTTGACCAGTGGCCCTCGGCAACACGGCGTGCGGTGCGTGCGCAGGTGATCGCCGACGGGCTGTGGGGGTCGGCCGCTCCTGCTGCCGGCGCGCGGCTGCTCCTCGACCTGCCGTCGGGTACCCGGCCTCCGGAGGTGGGGGAGGTCATTCAGGTGTCGGGAACCATCGGCCCGGCGGCGCAGGACAGGGCGCCGGACTGGTGGTTCGCATGGCTCCGCCGCAAGCACATTGCCGCCAGGGTGAAGGCTGACGGCTGGACCCCCGTGGGCACGCGGGGTGGTGCCGCTGGCGATCGCGATGCGCTGCGGCGTTGGGCTGCACGCAACGTGGCCGCCGGCCTGTCAGGCGATATCGCGGCGATCGTGCGCGGCATGGCGCTGGGCGGCGGCATGGGCATGTCGGAGGACACCTCCCAGCGCATGCGCGACGCGGGGCTTTGGCACCTGCTGGCGGTGAGTGGCCAGAACGTGGCCGTGGTGGGAATTGGCATGGCCGCGCTGCTGGGTGCCGCTGGGGCCTCGCGTCGCAGTCGCCTCGTGGGCATGGGGTTGGCGATGGGTGCGTACTGCCTGGCCTGCGATGGTGGGGCCTCGGTCGCGCGCGCGGGTCTGATGGGGGGTCTGGCGTTGGCGGCCGACTTCGGCGGCGCCCCACGCCTGCGATGGCATGCGTTGCTGCTGGCGCTTGCCGTGCTGCTGGCATGGGATCCGCTGTCGATTGACGATCCGGGCCTGCAGTTGTCGTTTGCAGCGGTATGCGGCCTGTTCGTCATCGCGCCACCGGTCGGCCGATGGCTGCGCGGCTGGCTGCCCGGGCCGGTTGCTGATCTGGTGGCGCAGTCGACCGGTGCGGGGCTGGCAACTGCACCCGTATTGGCATCGGGCTTCGGCAATCTGTCGACCGTCGGGCTGTTGGCCAACCTGATCGCCGTACCCGTGGCCGGACCCGTGGTGGTGATTGCGCTGGTGGGCACCGTTGCGCACGCATTGTGGGCGCCCCTGGGGGTGCTCGTGGCCTTGGTGGCCGCCATTGGAGCGTGGATCGTGCTGCTGGTGGCACGCGTGGCGTCCTCGATTCCGGGTGCCGTGGTGCCCATGCCAGCGTGGGCCGCGCTGCCGCTGTCGCTTGTGGCGGGATTGCCGCCAACGCTGTGGTGGTGGCTGCGTCGTGTTCCCGGGGTAACCTCGCCCCGTGGCACCTGAACCGCTCAAGCCCGTCTACTGGATCCATGGCGAGGACCGCGCCAAGGTGGACCGCGCGATCCAGCGTCTGGTGGCGCGCGTGGAGGGTGAGGGCGGCATGCCTCCGGAGCGCTTCGAGGCGTCGGAGATGACTGCGCCTGAGGTGCGTGCGGCGTGCGAGGCCATGTCATTCGGTGGCACGCGCCTGGTGATTGTGCGGCGTGCCGACCAGTGGAAGGCGGCAGACGTTGAGCCGCTCATTGAGTACCTGGATGACCCGCTGCCCACGACGTGCCTTGCGCTTGTGGGGGAGGGCGGGCCGACCCCGCGCATGCTGAAGGCCGTGGAGGCCGCCGGCCAGGTGCTTGCCTTTGGGCCCCCGGCGAAGGCCAATGCCAAGGAGCGGGCCGCGTGGTTCCGCAGTTACGTGCAGGACGAGGTGAAGAAGTACGGCAGCAAGATCAGCGCACCGCTGGCCACAGAAGTGGTCACCCGCGCGGGGCGTGCGGGTGAGGACGCCGGGCATCTTGCGAACGAGGCGATGAAGCTGGCCCTCGCGGCCGGTGACGACGCGGTGACCAAGGAGCAGGTTGAGGCTCTGGTGGTGGTCGACCCCGAGGCCAAGGCGTATCTGCTGGGCGACCACATCGTGCAGGGCGATGCCCGCGCCGCGTTCGGGGTACTGGCTGATCTGGCCGGGGGCTCGGAGCAGACCAACGTGTACGTGGTGCACCGCACACTGGCGCGCCACTTCAGGGGTATTGCCGTGGCGCAGCAGCCCGGGGCAACGACCGCCGACCTTGGGCGTTTGGTGGGGCTCAACGGGTACCCGGCAACCAAGGCCATGGAGCAGGCAGGGCGCCTGAAGCCGGGAACGGGAGAGTGGTGCGTGGCCCGCATCGCCGACCTCGAGTTGGACCTGAGGTTGAGCGAACTGCGCCACCTCGGCAACTCACCGGATGACGGCGAACGGTTCGTGCTGGAGGTCGCGGTGCGCGACCTGCTTGGGGCCTGCCGGGGATGAAGATGGGGAGCCCCGGCGCCGCGAGGCGCCGGGGCTCAACCCTCAAACTGCTTAGGCCTGCTGCTGGCGGGCCAGCATGCGCGCCACGCGTGCCTTGCGGCGGGCGGCGGTGTTCTTGTGCATCGCGCCGCGCGCGGATGCGCGGTCGATGGTCTTGACGAGCTCCTGGGCGCGCTCGGCGCTCTCTGCGGAGCCGGCCTCGACGTCAGCCGAGAGGCGCTTCATTCCGGAACGGACGGTGGAGCGGTACCGGATGTTCGTGTCCCGCTGCTTGAGGGACCGACGGTTGCGCTTCTTCTGCTGCTTGATGTTCGCCACGCGAATTTTCTCCCGATTCCTGTAGGTCGGCCGGGTATCGTAGCAACGGATGCATAGGTTGACCGAGCCAGCGTGACCGACACGCCAGAGGGGACAGAGGGGGCGCCCAAGGGCGGCCTCGGACGGTCGACCGCCATCTTCTCGTTCTGGACCGCCGTCAGCCGCGTCGCAGGGCTGGTGCGCGAGGTGGTCGCGGCGGCGCTTTTTGGGACGCAGGGCGCCATCAACGCCTTCGTCATCGCCTTCCAGGTGCCCAACCTGCTGCGCTCACTGGTTGCGGATTCGGCCATTTCCGCCGCATTCGTGCCCATCTACACGCAGTTGCAGGAGCAGGGGCGCAAACAGGATGCTCGCAGGCTCGTTGGTGCGCTCTCGAGCGTGGTGGTGCTGGGGCTCACCGCGATCACCATCGTCGCCATCGTCACCGCGCCGTGGGTGATGCCGTTGTTCGCGCCCGGACTCGATCCGGCGCTGCAGGACTCCCTCATCGGCCTGTCACAGGTGATGTTCCCCATCGTGCCGCTGCTCGGACTCACGGGCATCGTGGCGGCGGTGCTGCAGGCCGAGGGCCGGTTTACGCCCACCGCATTCGTGCCGGTGCTGTGGAACGCCGTGATCATCGTGTCGCTGGTTGCGGCCACGCCATTCCTGCCCGAGGACCAGCGCATCTGGGTGTACGCGGTGGGCATCCTGCTCGGCACCGTGGCGCAGCTGCTGTACCTGTTGCCGTACATGCGCGGGTTCGGGCCGTTCCCGATCTCGCTGGGCTTCGGCAACCGCATGGTGCGCAGGGTGCTGGTGCTGATGCTGCCGGTGACGGTGGGCCTCGGGCTCATCAACATCAACGCGCTGGTCGACGCAATCTTCGCCACGCTGGTGAGCGAGCAGGCCGTGCGTGCCATCGACGCCGCGTTCCGTCTGTACATCCTCCCGCAGGGCATCTTCAGCGTGGCAATCAGCACCGTGCTGTTTCCCACCATCTCGCGCATGGCGGCAAACAAGGACTGGCCCGGCCTCAGGTCGTCGGTTGATTCGGGCCTCAGGCAGATCTTCTTCCTGCTGCTGCCGGCCACGGCATTTCTGATGGTGCTGGCAACGCCCGTGGTGCGGCTGGTGTACGAGCGCGGGGCATTTGATGGCTACTCCACGCTCATCACGTCGGAGGCGCTGTTCTACTTCACCATCGGTCTGGTGTTCAACGGGTCGAGCCTGCTGCTGATCCGCGCGTTCTTCAGCATGCAGCAGCCGTGGCTTCCCACCGCCATTGCCGGCGCTGGCGTGCTGCTGAATGCGGCACTCAACGCGATTCTCTACCGGCCGCTCGGCATCGGCGGCATTCCCCTGAGCACCAGCATCACCTCGTTCGTCACATTCATGCTGCTGCTGCACTTCCTGAGCAAGCGCACCGGGGGGCTTGACCTGCCGTATGTGCTCGACGGCTTCCTCAAGTCGCTTGCGGCCGCTGCATTCGGTGGCCTTCTGGCGTGGACCACCTGGTACACGCTTGACGGCTGGATTGGCGACTCGTTCATCGCGCAGGTCGTCACCGTCGGCATGGGCGGGGTGGCGCTGACCGTGGCATTCCTTGCAGCGGCGCAGGCGCTGTCGATGCCGGAGATCGCTGCGGGCCGAAGGCTGCTGAGTGCCCGACGCGGCGTGCGATAGGGTCGCGCACGTGGATCAATCGCACATCAGGAACTTCTCGATCATCGCCCACATCGACCATGGCAAGTCGACGTTGGCCGATCGCATTCTGCAGCTCACCGGTGCCGTGAGTGAGCGCGATATGCAGGCCCAGATGCTCGACAGCATGGATCTGGAGCGCGAGCGCGGCATCACCATCCAGGCGCAGGCGGTTCGTGTGCTCTACACCGCCG
>CAIPNN010000035.1 GCA_903866425.1 uncultured Actinomycetes bacterium | reverse complement strand
GGGCGAGTACGTGGTGACCTCGAAGGTGCCGGTGGCAGGCGTGAGCGCGGCGTAGTTCACCGACATCTGGCGGGGGTCGGCCCGGAAGTAGTCGATGGCGATCTCGCGGGTCTGCTTGGCGTTGTCGGCGGGAGCCCTGAACTTCATGAGCAGCGCGTTCTCGAATCGTGGCGCCTCGCGGCCGTCCGGGAGCGAACCGGTCACGCGCTTCATATCCGGCGGAAGCGACGCCCGCAGGCGCTCGATGAGGGCCTGACCCCCGTCATCGTGGCGGGCGCGAACCTGGATCAAGATGGTCATGTCGCTCATGCGGGTGAGGGTACGTGCCTGCCACTGCGCATGCGGACGCAACAAGTGAGGGGGCCGAATGGCCCCCTCACAAGTACTTCCCTCGTGCACTCGGCTGATCAGCTGCAGCCCGAGGTGCTCCCGCAGTTCATGCACTTGTAGCAAGAGCCCGACCGCACCATGGTCCAGCCGCAGGAGCCGCAGATCGCGCCGTCCTGGTCGAGCTGCACCGAGAGGCCGGCGCTCTTGGCGAGGCCGACGTCCATGCTGGTCTGGTTCTTGGGCTTGCTCGGCTCAACCGGGGCGGCTGCCGGGGCGGTCTCAACCACCGCGGCACCCTCTGCGTTGCCCTCGATCTCGATGGCCTCCTGGCCCGCGGGCACCTGGCCCTCGAGCTCGGCGCGCATCTGCTCGGTGATGATGCCCACCGAGCGCTTCTCGTCCTCGGTGAGGAACTTGGCCGAGAGCCAGCGCACCAGGTAGTCCACAATCGACTTGGCGCTGGGGATCTCCGGGTTGCCGGTGAAGCCCGACGGGTCGAACCGCATGTGGCTGAGCTTGTTGGCCAGCGTGCTGAGCGGCACCCCGTACTGCAGGGCCAGCGACATGCAGATGGCCAGGGAGTCCATGAGTCCGGAGACCGTGGAGCCCTGCTTGGCCATCTTCATGAACACCTCGCCCGGGCTGCCGTCCTCGTACATGCCCACGGTGATGTACCCGTCGTGGTCGAGGATGCGGAAGTGGTGCGTGATGGCCTGACGCTCATCCGGCAGGCGGCGGCGAAGCAGCTTGGCCGGTGCGGCAGCGGCGTCGGTGGCGGCCTTCATGTCGGCCGGGCTCTCCTTGCCGGTCGACAGCGGCTGCGTGCGCTTGGAGCCGTCGCGGTAGATGGCGAGCGCCTTGACGCCCTCCTTCCATGCCAACACGTAGGCGGACGCGATGTCCTCCGGCGTTGCGTCGTTGGGCATGTTGACCGTCTTGCTGATGGCGCCCGAGATGAAGGGCTGCACTGCGCCCATCATCTTGATGTGGCCGCGGTAGTGAATGCTGCGCTCACCGTTGGCCGGGGTAAAGGCGCAGTCGAACACCGGCAGGTGCTCCTCCTTAAGCCCCGGGGCACCTTCGATGGTCTCGTTCTCGTCGATGAAGGCCACGATCTGCTTGATGGCCTCTTCGTGGTAGCCCAGCTTCTGCAGGGCCTCGGGAACGGTGTTGTTGACCATCTTGAT
>CAIPNN010000034.1 GCA_903866425.1 uncultured Actinomycetes bacterium | reverse complement strand
GCGGGCCGGGCGACCGATGTACCCGAACTCCTCAATGGGCAGCAGGCGCTCGATGCGGCGCGTGATGAACGACCAGGCACCCATGTTGCGCGGCTCCTCCTGCACCCACTGCACGGTCTCGAGGTTGGGGTAGCTCTCGTAAAGGGCGAGGATCTCCTCGCGTGGGAATGGGTAGAGCTGCTCGATGCGGCCGATCGCCAGTTCCGGGTGGTTGGCACGGTCGGCGTGGCCGTCGATCTCGTGGAAGATCTTCCCGGTGCACAGCAGCAGACGGGTCACCTTGGCCGGGTCGGTCACGCGCGGGTCGGCGAGCACCGGCTCAAAGCGGCCCTCGGACAGGTCGGCGATCGTGCTGCTGGCCGCCTTGGCGCGCAGCAGGCTCTTGGGTGTGAACACCACAAGCGGGCGGATCTCGTCGAGCAGCCCCTGACGGCGGATGAGGTGGAAGTAGTTGGCGGCCGTGGAGCAGTTGGCAATGCGCATGTTGCCCTCGGCGGCCAGGCGCAGGAACCGCTCGGGGCGGCCGGACGAGTGCTCGGGACCATTTCCCTCGTAGCCGTGCGGCAGCAGCAGGGTGAGGCGTGAGCGCACGCCCCACTTGGCCTGGCCTGCCGACAGGAACTGGTCGATCATGATCTGTGCACCGTTGGCGAAGTCGCCGTACTGCGCCTCCCAGATCACCAGCGCCTCGTGCGCGGTGGTGGAGTAGCCGTATTCGAAGCCCACGCAGGCGGCTTCCGACAGCGGGCTGTTGTGCAGCTCGAACGATGCCTTGGCACGCAGCAGGTGCTGCATCGGCACGTACACCGTGCCCTTGTGCGGGTCGTACGACTCATTCTCAGATGTGTGGTGCAGCTCAAGGTGCCGCTGGGTGAATGTGCCGCGGGCCACATCCTGTCCCGTCAGGCGAATTGGCACGCCCTCGGTGAGCAGCGAGGCAAAGGCGAGCGCCTCTGCGTGGCCCCACGTGATGCCCGCCTCTTCCTCCAGCCCGCTGCGCCTGCGGTCGAGCTGCGGGGTGAGCTTGCCGTGGATATCGAAGTCATCCGGCGGCAGGTGCAACTGCTCGTTGAGGCTGCGCAGCGTGGTCTTGCTGACACGGGTCTTGACCGTGAGGGTCTTCGCGCGCCGCCGTTTGTCGCGGCTGTCTTCCTGATCAGACCCCTGCTCCAGGCCGCTCTGCACGCGCTTGTGGGCCGACGACATCTTGTCCTCGGCGTCCTTCACAATCGCGACGTAGTCGTCCTCGCTGATCACGTTGCCCGCGATGAGGTGGTCGGCGTAGATGCGCGCCACGGTGGGGTGGTCCTTGATGGTGCGGGCCATCACCGGCTGCGTGTACGCGGGCTCATCAAGTTCGTTGTGGCCCAGGCGGCGGTAGCCGATGAGGTCGATCAGCACGTCGTGGCCAAAGCGCTCGCGGAATTGCACGGCCAGGTTGACGGCGGCGATGCAGGCATCAACGTCGTCGGCGTTGACGTGCACGATGGGCATGTCGAAGCCCTTGGCCATGTCACTGGCGTACCGCGTCGAGCGGCTGTCCTCCGGGTCGGTGGTGAAGCCCACCTGGTTGTTGACGATCACGTGGATCGTCCCACCGGTGGAATACCCCACAAGGCCCTGCAGGTTGAGCGTCTCTGCCACGACGCCCTGCCCGGGGAATGCGGCGTCGCCGTGAACCAGAAGCGCAACGGCCTTGCTGGTGTCCTGTTCGGCGATCGGTGTGGCGCGGGTGGTCTGCTTGGCACGCACGCCGCCCTCGGCCACCGCGTTCACCTGCTCCAGGTGGCTCGGGTTGGCGGCCAGATGCACCTTCACGGATCGCCCGCCGCGCGACTTGAAGTTGCCGTCGGCACCGAGGTGGTACTTCACGTCACCGGCTGCGGCGTACGGCTCACCGTCGGAGTGGTCCTCGCCGTCATCGGTGTGCTCCACCTGTCCCTCGAACTCGGCGAGGATCGACTCGGCGGGGCGTCCGACGGTGTGCATGATGCTCGCGAGGCGTCCACGGTGGGCCATGCCCACGTGCACCTCCTGCACGCCGGCGTCGGCCAGCTGCTGGATCATCTCGTCCATCATCGGGATGAGGGCGTCGCAGCCCTCAAGCGAGAATGTCTTCTGCCCGAGGTACGTGCGGCGCAGGAAGCGCTCGAACACCTCGACGCTCACCAGACGCGCGAGCATGGCCTTGCGGTCGTCGCGCGGCAGCGGCGTACGCACCTGCCCCGACTCGATGAACTCACGCAGCCACTGACGCTGGTCGTGGTTGGAGATGTGTTCGATCTCGTACGCGATGGTGCCGCAGTAGGTGTCCTTGAGCGCCGGGTAGGCCTCGGCGAACGTGGCACCCGGCACGGCGACGCCGAGCAGCGATGCCGGCACCCGGGTCATCATGTCGGGCGTGATGCCCACCCAGGCCGGGTCGAGCGATGGGTCGCCGGGCGGCGGCGACCCCAGCGGGTCGAGGTGTGCGGCCAGATGGCCGTACGTGCGGAACGAGCGCAGCAGCGACATGGCCCCGGCCAGTGCGCGCAGCGTCTCCTCGTCGGCGCTGGCCTCAAGGGCCGGTGCAGCCGCGGGTGCCTCGGCGGACGCCTCGAACACCAGCGCCGCCGCAGCGGGCAGGCCGAGCGCGGCGCGGATCTCGTCGTAGAAGCCCTCGGCACCGGCGAGCAGGCCGGCGATGTCGCGCAGGAAGGCGCCGCTCTCGGCACCCTGGATGACCCGGTGGTCGTACGTGGAGGTGACCGTCATCACCTTCGACACGCCCCACACCTTCAGCAGCTCAGACGGCACGCCCTCCATGCCGGGGGGCCAGGTGATGCCGCCAGTGGCCACGATGGTGCCCTGCCCATTCATGAGGCGCGGCACCGAGGCGTTGGTACCAAAGCCACCCGGGTTGGTGAGTGTGACGCCCGCGCCCTTCAGTTCGTCGGGGCTGATCTTGCCCACGCGCGAGCGCTGGATGAGGTCGTCAAACGCCGCGCGGAAGCCCTGGAAGCCGAGCCCACCGCAGTCGCGGATAACCGGCACCAGCAGTGACCGGCTGCCGTCCTTGCGCTCAACGTCGACGGCGATGCCGAGATCGACGGTGTCGCGCGGGATCTTGTTGGGCTTGCCCTCCACGCGTGCAAACGCGGTGGCCATCCCCGGGGTCGTCTGCACCGCGCGCACGATCGCCCACGCGATGATGTGGGTGAACGACAACTTGCCGCCGCCGACCACTGCGAGGGCCTCGTTCAGGCGCTTGCGCTCGGCGTCGAGCATCTGCACCGAGATGGTGCGGAAAGTGGTGGCCGTGGGGATGGACCGGCTCTCGTCCATGTAGTCGGCAAGCGCGGCGGCCGGGCCGGTGAGCTTCACGAGCTCCTCGCCTGCGGGCGGGGCCGGATCGGCCATTCCGCTACCGCCCTTGCCGGCGTTCTCCACGTCGCCGCGGCGGATGAGGCCGCCGGGGCCGGTACCGGTGACACCGGCCAGGTCAACGCCCTTCTCGAAGGCCACGCGCTTGGCGATGGGGGATGCCGGCACGTTGCGCATGGGCGGTGGGGCGCTCGGCGCGGCAGCCGTCTTCGCGGGTGCTGCCGGCACTGCGGCTGGTGCGCCCCCGGAGGGTGCGGCGCCTGCGGCGATCTGCCCCAGCGGGTTGATCACCTCAAACGTCTCGCCAACGGGAACGGCAATCTCGGCCAGCGTGCCGGATGCGGGGGAGGGCACCTCGAGGTCGACCTTGTCGGTGGACACCTCGACGATCACCTCGTCCTGGGCCACCGGGTCGCCCACGGCCTTCTTCCACTCGACCACCGTGGCTTCGGTGACCGACTCGAGATCGGGCAGCTGAATGGGCACGAGCGTTGCGGGGCCGGCGTCGGCGGTCGGAGCGTCGGCGGCTGGCGCGGCGCCGTTGCCGGACGGTGCGCCACCGTTGGTCATCTCGCCCAGCAACTGGCCAACCTCAACCGCCGCGCCTGCGTCGGCGGTGATGCCCGTGAGCACGCCCGATGCGGGGGCCGGGATCTCGACATCCACCTTGTCGGTGGTCACTTCGAGGAGGGTCTCGCCCTCCTCAACCGCGTCACCAACGGCCTTTCTCCACTCAATCACGGTGCCTTCGGTGACCGACTCGCCGAGGACCGGAAGGAGGATCTGAATTGTCGCGTCAGTGGTGGTCACGTCAGAACCCGAGATTACGCCCACTGGCGGGCGACGGCCCGTACTTCCGGCCCAGCGTAACCCGGGCGCGACTTCGCCTCAGGGCCAACCCGGGCGCCGGTCGTCATCAGGCGATCGTGTTGTGCAGTGCCCTGCTAATCCAGGTCGAGCGCGAGGTCGAGTGCGGGCGACGAGTGCGTCAGCGCACCGACACTCACACAGTCGACGCCGCATGCGGCCGCCCGGGCCACACCGTCCAGATCCATCCCGCCGGAGGCCTCGGTGATGGCATTTCCGCGGCACAACTCGACGGCCTCACGGGTGGTGGCCTCATCCATGTTGTCGAGCAGGATGCGATCGGCACCCACCTCGAGGGCCAGGCGGACGCCGGCCAGGTCGTCGGCCTCCACTTCAACCGGCACCCCCGGCAATTCGTCGCGCGCGCGCGCCACGGCGGCCCGCAGATCGACGCTGCCCATGGCCAGGTGATTGTCCTTCACCAGCACCATGTCGAACAGGCCCATGCGGTGGTTGGTGCCGCCACCGGCGGCCACCGCGGCCTTTTCAAGCACGCGCCACCCCGGAGTGGTCTTGCGGGTGTCGAGTACTGCGGCCGGGTGTGCCGCCTTCACGAACCGTGCGGTCTGGGTGGCGATGCCCGACAGGTGTGACATGCCATTGAGCAGCGTGCGCTCGGCGGAGAGCACTGCGCGCGCCGGGCCATCCACCCCGAGCACCGGCTCGCCCGGTGAGAGCACCGTGCCGTCCACTGCCTGCCATGTGCCCTCAACGCCCATCTGGCGGAGCACCTCCTCGCCGAACGCGCGTCCGGCGAACACACCGCCTGAGCGGGCAACCACGCGTCCGCGTGCGCGGGCATCGTCGGGAATCGTCACCAGCGAGGTCACATCGCCGCGGTCGCCCAGGTCCTCTGCCAGTGCGGCCGCGACCAGCGTCTCAAGATCCATCAGAGGGCGAGCATGCGGTCGAGCGCCAGGCGCGCCTCGCGTGCCATCTCATCGTCCACCTTCACCACGTTCGGCACGTCGCCCGCGGCCAGATTCTCAAGCGTCCATGTGAGCTTGGGCAGCGTGATGCGGTTCATCGTGACGCACGGGCACAGGTCTTCCTTCAGGCAGAACACCGTCTTGTCGGGGTGCTCGATGCGCAGGCGGTCCACCAGGTTCCAGTCGGTGCCGATGGCCACGGTGCTTCCGGCCGGCATCTCCGCCAGGCGCTTGATGATGTACTCGGTGGAGCCATCCTCGTCGGCGGCCTCCACCACCGGGCGCGGGCACTCGGGGTGCACGATCACGGTGAGTCCGGGGTGCGCCGCGCGGGCCTCGTCGATCTGCCGCACGGTGAAGCCGGTGTGCACGTTGCAGAAGCCCTTCCACAACACGATCTCGCTTGCGGCAAGCGCATCAGGTGCGATGCCGCCGAGGTCGGCCTTCGATGGATCCCACACCACCGGGTCGCTCGGCGCCATACCCAGGCGGCAGGCCGTGTTGCGGCCGAGGTGCTCGTCGGGGAAGAAAAAGACCATGTCGCCCTGCTCGCGGGCCCAGCGGAATGCGCGCTCGGCATTGCCCGAGGTGCACACGGCGCCGCCGTTGCGCCCCACGAAGGCCTTGAGGTCGGCGCCCGAGTTCATGTACGTGAGCGGCACGATGGTGCGGTCGGGGAACTGCGCGGTGATCTGCTCCCATGCGTCGTTCACGGTGAAGATGTCCGCGCACTCGGCCAGGTGGCATCCGGCGCCGAGGTCGGGCAGCACCACGCGCTGATGGGGCTGGGCCAGGATGTCGGCGGCCTCTGCCATGAAGTACACGCCGAGGAACACCACCAGGTCGGCCTGCGTGGCCTCTGCACCGCGACGGGCAAGCAGGAACGAGTCGCCGGTGATGTCGGCGAATCGGATGACCTCGTGCTTCTGGTAGTGGTGACCGAGGATGACCAGCCGGTCGCCGAGCGCTTCACGGGCCGCCGTGGCACGTGCGATGAGCTCGGCCTCCGGAACCGTGGACTCGGGCTGGGGGATCGCGCACGTGGGTGCGGTGGT
>CAIPNN010000033.1 GCA_903866425.1 uncultured Actinomycetes bacterium | reverse complement strand
CCTGCCGTCGCCCTCCACCCGCAGTGCGCGCGAGATGCTGGTGCGCCTGATGCGCCACACGGCCGCCTGCTGCGCGGCATCGGCGATGACCAGCGCGCCGGGGTGCCGGGCCGCGGCCGCCGCGGCCTCACCGGCCTCGCCGGAGTGCTCCACCACCAGCATTGCCGGGGCCCGGCCCACGATGCCCAGCAGCGCCCGCTCGGCGGGGGCCCGGTTGGCGGGGTCGAGCAGGTCGGCGTCCATCAGCTCAATCGCCGAGGGCCCGGTCTCGAGCAGGGCAGGCACGGCTTCGAGTGCGGCATCCACCGACGGGTAGGGCAGCAGGGCCAGCACGCGTTCCGCCGGCGGCTGCACCAGGCGCACCGTGGCGCGGGTCATCACGCCAAGGGTGCCCTCGCTGCCGCAGAACAGGCGCGGCCAGTCGGGTGTGTCGCCCGCAATGGCGTCAAGCGCATATCCGGAGACGCGGCGGAGCAGAGTGGGGTAGCCGTCGGTGGTTGCCAGCGCGCGCGCCTGCTGCAGCACCTGCGGCACGGGTGCGCCGCGTCGGAGCGTGGTGCGCGTGCCGTCAGTCAGCACCACTTCGAGCGACTCCACGGCATCTGCGGTGAGGCCGTACACAAGCGACCGCGCCCCGGCGGAGTTGTTGCCGATCATGCCGCCGAGCGTGGCCCGGCTTGATGTGGCCACGTCGGGCCCGAACATGAGCCCATGGGCCGCCGCCGCCCGGTTGAGGTCGTCGAGCACCACACCCGGCTCCACGACGGCCACGCGCTCCTCGGGGCGGACCTCAATGCCGCCCAGGGCAGAGGTATCAACCACCAGGCCGCGTCCCACGGTCTGTCCGGCGAGGCTGGTTCCGGCCCCGCGCATGGTGAGGGCAACGCCGTGCGCGGCGCAGACGGCGACCGCTGACTCGAGATCGTCGGGGCGCTTTGCGCGCAGTGCGCCCACCGGAACACGTCGGTAGAGGCTCGCGTCGACCGCGTAGAGCTCTCGCGTGGCCGTGTCTCCACGCACCTCGCCAACGGCCTCTTTGCCCAGTTCAAGCAGGAAGTTGAGGGGTCGGACCATGCGTGGATGGTAGGCGTTCGGGGGGTCGCCGAAGTCGTGCTTGCGAGCCGCGGATGTCGTGCTACATTCCACCGGCTCGAAAGAGCGAGGGCCTCTTGCGCGCGGCCATCTGGGCCGCGCGTCGCATGAAGAGGCCATATCGGAAGCACTTGCGGGTGTCGGCCCCCATGGTCGCACGCCCGCTCGGACGCGCATGAGGAGCAAGGGATGGCGAAGGAGAAGTTCGACCGCTCGAAGCCCCACGTCAACGTGGGCACCATCGGTCACGTCGACCACGGCAAGACGACCCTCACTGCTGCCATCACCCGCACGCTGGCCGACAAGTTCGGTGGCGAGGTGCGCAGCTTCGATGAGATCGACAACGCCCCGGAGGAGCGCGAGCGCGGTATCACGATCGCGACTTCGCACGTGGAGTACGAGACGGAGG
>CAIPNN010000032.1 GCA_903866425.1 uncultured Actinomycetes bacterium | reverse complement strand
GCGATCTGGTGCCCGGAGCGCGCGTGTCGATTGAGGCGGCGATCGCCGGCATCCCCGCCGATGCCTGGGGCTCCGTTGGCGGCGGCCCCATGCTGGTGCAGGGTGGCATCCCCATCACCACCCCCACCGAGGGCTTCAGCGCGTCGCAGACAAACAGCCGCACCACCCGTACTGCGGTTGGCCAGACCGCTGATGGTCGCATTCTCATGGTCGTGGCTGAGGGACCCCAGCAGGGCAAGAAGGGCTACACAGCGGTTGAACAGGCCGCCATGATGGCGTCGCTCGGCGCCACGGACGCCATCGGATTCGACGCCGGCGGCTCCTCACTCATGGCGCTTGGCCGCGATCAGATCGTCCCGTGGACGAGCGAGCGGGCAATCGCCGACGGTCTCATCGCCACATACTCCGGGGCCCAGATCTCGATTCCCGATCCCCAGCGCGTGTCGCCCAACGGCGATGGCCTTGCCGACCGGGCCACGTTCGATGCCCAGTCGCCCGTTGCGGGACGCACCGTGGTCACCGTGGCCCGGCGCGGTGGTGGCGGGTTCTCAAACACGCTGCTCGATCAGAGCGGCGGACCCGCGAACAACCAGATCACCATCGACCCCAAGGCGCTCAGCATGCCCGAGGGGCCATACGTGGTGACCACCACGCTCACCCCGGCCGACGGGTCCGCACCCACCACGATGAACCGCAATCTCACGGTGGACGGCACGCTCGGCAACATGAAGGCGACGCTCAAGTACACCGGCAAGGGGGCGGCGCGGCGCACCGCCATGACTGCTCGCTTCTCGCTCACGCGTCAGTCCAAGGTGACCGTGAAGATCGTGAACAACGCGGGCGCGACCGTTGCCACCGCGGTGTCGAACAGGAAGTACTCGCCGGGATCGCGCACCGTCACCTGGACGGGCAAGCGGCTGCCGGCAGGCTCCTACAACGTGGTGGTACTGGCCAAGAACTCGTACGGCACGAGCGGCCTGCAGGACTCCCTCCGGCTGAAGTAGCCGGCGGAAGCCGCGCGGGTCATCCGACTGCGGCGGGCGAGGCGCTGTCGACGCGCCCCGTCGTGCTGGTGGTGCTCGTGGAGTCGGGTCCGATGACGAGGTCGCTGCCCGCGGTGTCGGTGGCACCCGTGGTGTCGGTGGCACCGGTGGTGTCGGTGGCGGGTGCGGTGCTGGTGGTCGACGTCGTGCTGGTGGTCGACGTGGTGCCCGTGGTGGGCGTACTGAGCGTGGTGGGGGTGGTGGACGTCGCCGGCGACGGCGTGGACGACCCACCGGGGCTGATTGCGGTCCAGAGCAACCAGATGATGACGACCGCCACCGCGCCGATCATCAAATAGATGTTGCGCTGGCGATTGGGGTCCGAAGAGGATGCCATGGGGAATGAGGTTAGACGAGGGCCCCCCGGATACCTGCCACGGCCCCCAACGGATCTGGCGTTGCGGGGCCCAGCGACAGCGTCGTCACACCGCAATCTCCCAGCGCAGCGAGCCTTTTGCGCACGTATGCCGCATCGCCGATCAGGGCCAGTTCGTCGAGCATCGCGTCACTCACCAGCGCTTCTGCACCCCGCCGATCGCCCCCCAGTGCCGCCGACTGAATGGCATCGACCTCCGCCGCAAACCCCATGCCGGCCACCGCCGACGCGTAGTAATTGCGCTCGCGCGACCCCATTGATCCAACGTAGAACGCAATCTCGCGTCGCGCGGCGGCACGTGCCTCATCGGCCACCGCACCGGTGCCCACGCACGCAATGGCCGAGGCCATCACCTCAAGGGGGCCGAGCGACGCATCACGCAGTGCCCCGCCCTCCGCCAGCGGCTCGGCCCAGAACCCACGGATGGCATCGGGAGTGACAAACAGCGGCCACCAACGGTCGGCAACTTCGGCGGCCAGGCGCACGCCGCCGGGAGCCAACGCCGCAAGGGTGATGGGGATGCTGGCCCGCTCCGGCCGCGTGATCATGCGAAGCGCGCGCCCGGTGCCACCCGGCAGCGGGATGGGACGTGGCCCATCGACCTCAAGCAGATCGCGCTTCCAGGTGGTGCGGCACGCGGTGACCGCCTCGCGCAATTCGCCGAGCGGGCGCCGGAACGGCACGCCGTGCCACCCCTCGACCACCTGATGCCCCGACGTGCCGAGCCCCAGCAGCGCCCGTCCGCCGGAGAGGGCGTCAACGCCCGCCGCAGTCTGCGCAATGAGCGCCGGGCTGCGGCTGTACACCGGCAGTACGGCCCCGATGCCAATGCGCGTGGTGCGTGCGGCAATGGCCCCCATGAGGCTCGGCGCGTCAAAGCCCCAGGTTTCCGGCACCCACACCTCGTC
>CAIPNN010000031.1 GCA_903866425.1 uncultured Actinomycetes bacterium | reverse complement strand
GGCGGCACGGTGGGGAGCGACCACTGGGGGCCATACCTCGCGGGCCACATGGTGACGGTATGCGACAACCACCGCACCGACCTCACCTGCGACTTCCCCAATGACGATCGATTGACCCGCGACGGCTACACGTTCGACGGCTGGAATACGGCTGCAAATGGATCCGGCACGTCCTACGCCCCGACCAACACGTTCGCGATCACTGGCAATACCGTCCTCTACGCGCAGTGGAAGGCGCCCGCTGCAACCACGAGCCCGATTACGCCGACCGCACCAGTCGCGACCCCGGCAGCCACCTCCCCATCGATCACGACCCCGCCCGTCCTGCGAGGCGCGGCCGTCCGGTGCGCCGGTGCGGCGTGCACCACGTCCGGAACCCTTCCCGCAGGCGCAACACGGGTGAGCCAGACAGCCACGTCGGGTACACGCTCGCTGTCACGTGCGTTCGCCTGGGCGACGGCGGCGACCGCGAAGGGCACCTGCCAGGTGAAGCCAACCGGCAAGGGGAAGGCCGCCAAGCGCACCTATACGTGCCGCATCCGCCTCGCCAAGGGCACGTGGACCGTCACCACCAAGGCCTTCTCGCCCACCGGTTCCGTGGTGGCGCAGGCGGCGAAGACCGCACGGGTGAAGTAGACCCGGGCGGGGACCCAAGAACCGCCGATGTTCGCACCGACTGCCGTGGTGTTTATGCTCGGTCACACCTTCTCGCACGACGCCGCCAGGCCGTCGAATCATCACAAGGAGCACATGTGAACCTCCCCGCCCGCCGTATTTCAGGCGCTGCCGCCATACTCGGCCTCGCAGCCCTCGCCGTAGTGCCCGCCGCACAGGCTGCCCCCGCGACCGGTGCCGCATCCACAGCCGCGACGCCGACCGCCAGAGCCCTCGCGCTCTTGCCCACCAACATCAAGGCGGGCATCGACATCCGCATTGCGTACCGGCGCTACGCGCTGTGCGCGGCGAGCAACATCACACCCAGCAAGAAGTCGGTGTACATCAACAAGAGGAAGTACCAGGTCGGCACGGGACTCTGTCCCATCGTCACGGGCATGACGGTCTACAACAAGAGCCTTCAGGGGACGCGGACGACCCCGAAGGGCGCTTCCACCATCTGGTCGAGCTTCGGAAGTCCGTCCTCCCTGCCGCAGTACAACGGCACGAGCTGGTCGGTGTTCGCGCCGCAGGGTGGCTATGCCACTGAGGGCGTGGCGCCCAACCAGGGTATGGCGAACTTCTGGGGCTTCCCCTGCGTGGTGACCACGCCCATCGCCATCAACGGCACCAGCTACCCCATGGCCATGTGCGCCGGCCCGCTGATGGAGAACATCGACAACCGTCCGGTTGCACCGGGTTCGTCCATCTACACCGACAACCCCTCCGCGACCATTCCTGTCGGCTTCGGCAAGCCCCTCGTCGGCTCGCTCACCGGCATGGAGTCGTTCTTCGCGAACCCGTTCCCGGCGTCCTGACCTGCTGAGGGTGGCCCCGGTGCCGAGGATGGCACCTGGGCCACCCGGATATCTCGGCTTCCCGCCTCGGCCCGGCAGGTCGTCTCTCCGGCCCGAAAACGACGAAAGGCCCGTCGTAACGGACCTTTCGTGCGAAGTGGAGGATGACGGGATCGAACCGACGACCTCTACGCTGCCAGCGTAGCGCTCTCCCAGCTGAGCTAATCCCCCGGG
>CAIPNN010000030.1 GCA_903866425.1 uncultured Actinomycetes bacterium | reverse complement strand
TCCTCCTTATACTGACGCCCCTATGGGACGTCCTATTCGCATCGTCATCGCAAAGCCCGGTCTCGACGGTCATGACCGCGGCGCCAAGATCGTTGCCCGGTCGCTTCGCGACGCCGGCATGGAGGTCATCTACACGGGGCTGCACCAGACGCCCGAGCAGGTGGTGGCCACCGTTGTGCAGGAAGACGCCGACGCCGTGGGCCTCTCGATTCTCTCGGGGGCGCACATGACGCTGGTGCCCCGCGTGATGGAGCTGCTCGCGGCCGAGGGAGCCGACGACGTGCTGGTGATCGTGGGCGGCACCATCCCCAGTGACGACGCTGAAGAGCTGCGCGGGTTGGGCGTGGCGGCCGTGTACACCCCGGGTGCCCCGGTGGACGACATGGTCACGTTCCTCGAAAGCCGCGTCGCCGCCTAGCGTGGGCATTGCCTTCGAGCGCCGTGGCGCGGTGCAGATTCTGGTGATCGATCGCCAGGAGGCGCTCAACGCGCTGTCGCCGGACATGATCACCGAGCTTCGCGCCGCGCTGGACGCCGCCGCCAACGATCCGCAGGTGCGTGCCGTGGTGCTCACCGGTGCCGGTCGCGCCTTCTGCGCGGGTGCAGACATCACCGAGATGGTGAAGATGGACCACGACGCCGCCCTGGCCTTCGCCACGCAGGGCCACGGCCTGTGCCGCGACATCGAGGGCCTGTCGGTGCCGGTGATCGCCGCCATCAACGGGTTCGCGCTCGGCGGCGGGTGCGAGGTGTCGCTCGCGTGCGACGTACGCGTTGCGGCCGAGGGCGCCAAGCTTGCACAGCCCGAGGTGGCGCTCGGCATTCCGCCCGGCTGGGGCGGCACGCAGCGCCTGCCGCGCATCACCGGCGAGGGCTTCGCCATGCAGATGATCCTCACAGGCGCGATGGTGACGGCCGAGCAGGCGCTGGCCGCAGGCCTCGTGACCGCCGTGCACCCGGCCGACGAACTGCTGGATGCCGCCGTGGCGCTGGGTGACGAGATCGCCGCCAAGTCGCCGTCGGCGGTCGCGTTGTCGAAGCAGCTGGTGCACGCGGCGCTCGGCGATCGTGACCCGCTGCTGGGTGCCGAGGCCGCCGCCTTTGCACGGCAGTTCGACAATCCGGAGCGCAAGGAGGGCATGACCGCCTTTCTTGAGAAGCGACCGCCCAGCTGGGTGACCGGCTAGCCCTGCCGGCAACGCCGGACACCTGCCCCTCCGAGTCGGGCGGTAGACGGGCGGCAAACGCATATTGCGCTGGTAGTGTCACCGCCCGTTGATCCCCGGTAGAACGAACACTTCCAGGAGCACGTCTTCGTGAAGATCGCCGTCTGCGTTAAAGAGGTGCCGGACACAACCGCTGAGAAGCGGATTGACCCGAGCACCAACCGCCTCGTCCGTGACGAGGGCGACCGCATGCTGAATGAATTCGACAAGTACGCGGTCGAAGAGGCGGTCCGCCTCAAGGAAGCCGGTACCGCCGACGAGGTCATCCTCGTCTCGCTCGGTCCGGAGAAGGCCGTTGAGTCCCTGCGTCAGGGGCTCGCCATGGGTGCCGACCGCCTCGTGCTGGTATCGGATGCCTCCGCGGCCGGTTCTGACTACGTGGGCACCGCGCGTGCCCTGGCCAAGGCCATCGAGGAGACCGGCGCCGAGCTGGTGCTGCTGGGCTCCGAGAGCACCGACGCCCGTTCGGGTGTGCTCACGGCCACCCTCGGTGAGGTCAGTGGCCGCACCTGGGTGACGTCCGCCAACAGCCTGGCCGTCAACGGTGGATCCATCACTGTTGAGCGTCAGAGCGACGACGGCATCGACACCGTCGAGGCACCGCTGCCCGCCGTGGTCTCCGTGACCAAGGCCATCAACGAGCCGCGCTACCCGTCGCTCAAGGGCATCATGGGCGCCAAGAAGAAGCCGCAGGACGTCAAGTCGCTCGGCGACATCGGCCTCGGTGCCGGTGACGTCGGTGAGGCCGGCGCGAAGACCAAGGTCGTGGGCATCGAGACGCCCCCGGCACGCACCGCCGGCCAGGTGGTCAAGGATGAGGGCAACGGTGCCCAGGTCATCTTCGACTACCTCGTCGAGAAGAAGCTCATCTAACCGCTCCTCGGACCGAAAGGAACCCACCACATGGCAGGCATCCTCGTCGTCGCCGAAACTTCGGGCGGCAACTTCCGTCGCGTCAGCCTCGAGACCCTCTCGAAGGCCCGCGAACTCACCGGCGCTCTCGGTGGCCCGCTGGCCGCCGTGGTCGCAGGCTCCGGTATCTCCGGCAACGCCGGTGACCTCGGTGCCTACGGCGCTGAGAAGGTGTTCGTCGTCGACAACGAGGCGCTTGGCACTGGCCTTGCCGCCCCGCACGTCGACGTCATCGCCAAGCTGCAGGCCGAGAACGACTTCTCGGCCATCCTCGTCGGTGGCACGGCTCTTGGCCGCGACATCGCCGCTGCCCTTGCCGCCCGCCTCGGTGCCGGCCTGAACAGCGACTCGATCGACCTCACGGCCAACGGCTCGGCACTCCGTGCCCGCCGCCCGGCATTCGGTGGTCAGAATCTCGTTGACGCCGAGTGGACGAGCGGCCCGGCCATTGCGCTGGTGCGCCCCAACTCATTCCCCGCGTCTGAGTCGGGTGGCACTGCTGAGGTGGTCACCGTGACGCCGGAGATCTCCGACGCCGCGCTTGCCGCCAAGGTGACGGCCCGCAAGCCCGCCGAGGCCGGCAAGATCGGTCTGGAAGAGGCCAGCATGATCGTCTCTGGTGGCCGCGGTCTGGGCGCACCTGAGAACTTCGCCACCGTCGAGGCCCTGGCCTCGGCACTCGGTGCCGCTGTGGGTGCCTCGCGCGCCGCGGTGGACGCCGGCTGGTACCCGCACCCGAATCAGGTGGGGCAGACCGGCAAGACCGTGTCTCCCAACCTGTACATCGCCTGCGGTATCTCGGGCGCGGTGCAGCACAAGGTGGGCATGCAGACGTCCGACGTGATCATCGCGATCAACAAGGACGAGGACGCGCCGATCTTCCAGTTTGCAGACCTCGGCGTTGTGGGCGATCTCTTCGAGATTCTCCCCCAGCTCACCGACTTGGTGAAGGCGCGCCAGGGCTAGTAATCGTGTGTGTGTGATGGCCGCGGCCGGGGTTCGCCCCGGCCGCGCTATCATGCCGCCTCCGTGGCACCGGACGGGCCACGCACAACGAGAGCATCGAGAGGGAACGTGAAGGCCGAGATTCACCCCGAGTACGTCGTCGCAACCGTCAGCTGCACGTGCGGCAACGAGTTCAAGACCCGGTCGACGAACCCCGAGATCCGCGTGGAGATCTGCTCGCAGTGCCACCCCTTCTACACCGGTAAGCAGAAGCTGGTGGACACCGGTGGCCGCGTGGAGCGCTTCAACCGCAAGCGCCAGCAGGCGCAGCAGTAGCCCACTGACATGAGCGGCGGCGTCGAGGGCCTGGTCTCCCAGGTCGAGCGCACGCGTGCCGAGCTGTCGCAGGCGTTGTCGGATCCCGACGTCGCGAGCGATCGCAAGCGGTACGCCGACCTCACCCGCAGGTATGCGGGTCTGGAAGAGGCCGCCCAGTTGTCGGCGCGCTGGCGCGACGCCTCTGGCCGCGCCGCCGAGGCCCGCGAGATGCTGGCCGAGGGCGAGGATGAAGACTTCCGCGCGCTGCTGAAGGAAGCCGAGGCCGAGGTGGACGAGCTGGAGCCGCTCATCCGCACCGCCATGGTGGAGCCCGACCCCAACGACGCACGCGACGTCATCGTCGAGATCCGTGGCGGCACCGGTGGGGAAGAGGCAGCCCTGTTTGCGCGTGACCTGCTCGACATCTACCAGCGCTACGCCACCGCCCGCGGCTACAAGGTGGAGCTGCTCGACGTGAGCGAGGCCGACGCCGGTGGCCTGAAGGAAGCCACGTTCGCCGTCAAGGGCGAGGGCGCGTTCAGCGTGTTCAAGCATGAGGGCGGGGTACACCGCGTGCAGCGCGTGCCGGCCACCGAGAGCCAGGGGCGCATTCACACCTCAACCGCCACCGTCGCCGTGCTGCCCGAGGCCGACGAGGTTGATGTGACCATCGATCAGAACGACCTGAAGATTGACGTGTACCGCTCAAGTGGCCCGGGTGGCCAGAGCGTGAACACCACCGACTCGGCCGTGCGCATCACCCACATCCCCACGGGGGTCGTGGTCTCGATGCAGGACGAGAAGAGCCAGCTTCAGAACAAGGAGCGCGCCATGCGCGTGCTGCGCGCCCGTCTGCTCGAGAAGGCGCAGGCCGAGCAGGAGGCCGCGCTCAGAAGCACCCGCCAGGCCCACGTGGGGAGCGGCGACCGCTCCGAGAAGGTGCGCACCTACAACTATCCGCAGAACCGGGTGACCGACCACCGCATCGGCGTGACCATCCCGCTGAAGGAGCAGGTGCTGCAGGGCCAGTTGCAGGCCATCACCGATGCCCTGCAGGGCGAGGAGCGCCGCCTGTTGCTCGAGCAGCAGGAAGCCGACCTGGCCGCTGCAAGCAACGACTGACGAGGGGCGCTTCGGTGGCAACTGAGGTGCTCACCATTACGGAAGTGCTTCAGCGCTCGACGTCGTGGCTGGAGGGCAAGGGGTCGGACACCCCGCGGCTTGATGCCGAGATCCTCATCGGCCACGCGTTGGGCCTGGAGCGCATCGCGCTGTACACCGAGGGCGAGCGCCCCCTCACGCCCGATGAGTTGGCCGCGTGCCGCGCGCTGGTCGCGCGTCGCGGCGAAATGGTGCCGGTTGCCCACATCACCGGCACGCGGGCGTTTGGGCGTCTGCAACTTGAAGTGACCCCCGACGTGCTGGTGCCCCGCCCCGACACCGAGGTCATCGTCGATCTCGTGGTTGAGATGGCTCCGCATGGCGCGCGCATCGTCGACTGGGGCACGGGCTCAGGGGCCATCGCGCTTTCGGTGGCCGATCTGCGCCCCGACGTGACCGTGGTTGGCCTGGAGCGAAGCCCCGCGGCCCTCGCGGTGGCTGAGCGCAATCTGGTGGCCAACCCCGCACTTGCCGATTGCGTGCGCCTGCTGCAGAGCGACGGCATGGCCGCGGTCGCCGGCGAGCGCTTCGACGTGGTGGTGAGCAACCCGCCCTATCTGGTTCCCGAGGACCTCGAACGGTTCCCCGCGCTGCGGCACGAACCCGAAGAGGCCCTGGTGTCTGGGCCGGTGGGTACGGAGGATCACGCGCGGGTCATCGCGGAGGCCGCAGGCGTACTTGATCCGGGCGGACTGATCGTTCTGGAGGTGGGGCAGGGGCAGGCAGATGACGTGATGGCCCTTCTCTCGGCAAACGCTTTCGGGGAGTGCGTCACACGACTCGACCTGGCGGGAATCGCGCGGGCGGTTGCGGGGCGCCGTACCTGATTGCCCGCGCCCCTGCGGCATGGTCTACTGACGGCGTTCGTTACCCCTCTCAAGGATTGCCAATGCGCCCTCCGGCCTTTCGTTCCGCGTTCATCGCACTCCCAATCGCCCTCGGCGCCCTTGCGATTGGCGCCGCCAGCGCCTCGGCCAACTCACAGCAGTGGGGCGACAATGGTTCCGCCACCTGCGCGTATGCCGAGGCGTACTGGGATCCATCCAAGGAAAGTGCCCCACTCGGCATGTACTGCATGCAGTCGGTGACGGGCTGGATTCAGATCAGTGGGCTCACGAGCCAGCAGCAGCAGATCAGCTGCTCCAACAACGACAGTTCGTCGGGGCTCTCATACAGCCTCGATGGGCAGTCCTACACCAACGCGGGCCCGTGGTACGCGCTGGCGTATAGCGGCAGTGGCGACCCTGACGCCGGCGGCCCGTACAACAACATTGGTTGGCAGACCGGCAACGGCGGGAACGCGTCCCTCTCTGGTGAGGCCTGGACCGGTGGCATTTCGACGGGCAGCACAGCGACCGGATCGTATGGGGCCGGTGGCGCTGGGGTGACGAACTGGAGTGAAGGTGGCTACTGGCAGACCGCCATCGCCTGCGTCAACGCCGCGGGCGCCACCGCGTCCGGGCAGTCGCCGTTTGAGCGCACCGCACGCTCGCTGGAGCGCTCCTCCACCCAGGTGGCTCACGCCTCTGCACCGCGCGCCCGCGACAGGAAGCTCGACATCGTGGACACGGCCAAGGGCAAGGCATCGCTCGCCCGGGAGTACGCGCTGAAGAAGAACGTCACGCGCACCGACACCCGCACCTGCCCCGCAGGCATGGTGAGGAAGGGCAAGCTCGCCTACACCGTCCAGGAGTTCCCGGCCAACCGCAAGTCGCCCAAGTGGAAGGACCGTGCTCTGGTGGACGTCACGATGACACCCAAGGGCAAGAACGCGGGCAGGGTTGAGATGACCCTCACCCGGGCAAAGCACCCCACCGTGGTGCAGTTTCAGATGCGCTGCGCCAAGGCATAAGGAGAACCCCTCATGACGAAGATCCGTACCCGCGCGGCACTAGCCGCCATCCCGCTTGCACTGGGCGCCCTTGCGATTGGTGCCAGCACCGCCTCTGCCAACTCGAGCTACTGGGACGACAACGGCTCGGGCACCTGCGCGTATGCCCAGAGCCGCTGGGGTGCAAGCGGAGAACTTGGCACCTACTGCATGCAGTCGGTGACTGGCTGGATTCAGATCAACGGCGGCGCCAGCCAGAACCAGGCGATCAGCTGCTCCAACAATGCCCCCGGTGGATCCCCGGGGCTCTCGTGGAGCCTCGATGGGCAGTCCTACGTCAATGATCCCGAGTGGTATGACGTGGGGATCGACGGCACGAACCCGCTTAGCTACGCCTACGCCACCTTCGTCGGCTGGCAGACCGGCACAGGGAGCGCGTCCCTGTCTGCAGAGACCTGGTACGACGGTGTGAATACAGGCAACACGACCACGGGGTCGTATGGGTCGGCTGGCGCGAGCGTGTCGAACTTCGGTGGCAGTGGGAACTGGCAGGCCGCCCTCGCGTGTGTCAACGCCGCGGGCGTGAGCGCGTCGGGTGCAGGGTATGCCGAGAGCGAGCGCACGTCGGGT
>CAIPNN010000029.1 GCA_903866425.1 uncultured Actinomycetes bacterium | reverse complement strand
TTGTCTGCGACGCGCTGAAGCCCTCGGTGGGGGTGGTGATGGGGATGCCACCCTCCACCAGCATGGGGCCGCCGCCCACGGAGCCCCAGGCATCGGCGGGGATGCCGGCGATTGCCGCCTCAATCGACACGCGCGCTCCGGGCACCAGATCGCGGGTGACGATATTGCCCGAGGTGCTCTTGCCGGAGATCACCACTTGGCCGGGGGCCATTGTGACGCCGCCACCGGCTGCCTGCGCCACCACCGTGCCCTGCACGGGTGCATTGACGGGCAGCGGCACGCCGCCATCGAGCGCGATAAGTGCTTCTTGTACCGAGCCCGTCGGGGTTGGGCGCCCGAGGTCGGCCGTGAACACGGCAACCCCTGTGGACGAGGTGCTGGGTAGTGCCCGGTTCACGGAGCGGAATGACGTGATCGGAAATGGCGTGGCCGCGGTGGGATCAAGCCGCTGGTAGCGCCCGGCCAGCGTGAGCTTGCCAATTGACAGCGCGCCACCGTTGAAGATCGCGAGCGCAGAGCGTGAGGTCTCCGGGCTGGTCCACAGTCGGCCATTGCTCAGCACGCCGCTCGGGGTGCCTGTCGCCAGATCGAAGAAGTCGCCGTTGATGCCTGCCGTCGCTCCCGTGGCGAGTCGGGCCGTCATGCCTGCGGAGAGGGTGGCGCGCACGTTGAGCGACCCCGAAAGCTGCGCGGGCGCCAGCGACAGCAGCGGGTTGGGGCGCATGGTGAGCACGTGCAGCACCTGCGGCCCCGCACGGTTCAGGAGGGTGTAGGTGAGCCCCGGAACCAGCGGCTGGGCCTTGCCGGGTGCGGCCGACGGTGGCGGCACAACCGACACCACGCCGAGCGCGGGAGAGGCGGCGGCCACGAGGGCGGCCAAGGGCAGGAGCGTTCGCTTGAGCACGGGCGTATGAAAGCCCATCAGGCCGGACGCGCCGCTCTGGGTGGTTCCAGCACGTGTGCGGCGGCCTCGATGGCCATCCGCACATAGGCGGTGACGGCCGCAAGCTGGCCCGATTGCACCTGCTCATCGCGTGTGGGCTTCCGGCCGAGTCGCAACTCGAGTGCCGCCCGCTGCGACGCGTCCATCTGCATGATCATGGTGGCCAGATCGCGGCCACGCGCGGCGATCCACTCAAGGGCCTCGTCAGCAAAGCCATCGTGTCCGGGCCCCAGGCGCTGCTCGATGCAGCGCAGGAAGAGGCGGTTCCACGTGGCCAGCCGCACGCGGCGCTCAAGCGCATCGTGAATGGCGGGGTTGGCCTCGGCGCCCTCCTTGTACAGCAGGTGCTCCTCGAGGGCGATGGCGCCTTCGCCGAGCGCGATCTGGTGGTCAAACAGTTCGCGGTCGTGTGCGAACCACTCGTCCAGCGTGTCGGCCATTCCGTCAAGCGCGGCCGCGAGTGGCGCGTCGGCGCCATGCACCATTCCCTCGGCTGCCAGGCGCAGATGCGCCCGCACCGCGGCATCACTCGCCGGGGCGTCATCCTCGCCGCCGGGGTCTTCGTCCGCCAGAAGTTCGTGCAGACGGTCTGGATGTGTGCGCATCCAGTGCAGCACCGCATCGGGGTCGAGGGGACCGTTTGCCGGGTCGCTCACGGGGCGAAGGTTACCCTCAGGTGACAGGCCGCCCGAGGGCGTCCACACGCCAGCGCGTGACCGACGGCCGCCAGATGGCGATGACGGCCAGGCCGACGAGGCAGGCGAGTCCGCCCACCAGCACGGCGGGTTGCGTGCCGATGGCCGCGCCCACCACGCCCGACTCCACATCGCCCACGCGTGGCGCTCCTGTGACCTGCACGATGAACAGGGCCGAGATGCGTCCGCGCAGCGAATCGGGCACCACCGTCTGCGCGATGGTCGAACGGAAGACCTCGCTCACGATGTCGGCGAAGCCAGCGGCGGCCAGCAGCACCAGTACCGGCCAGAGCGCGCTGACGAATGCCACCGCGGCGATCGCCGCCCCCCAGCCGGCGGCGGCGATGATGACTGCCCAGCCCTGTCGTCGCACCCGGCCCACCCAACCACTGGTGAGCGCACCGACGAACGCCCCGGCAGCCGGTGCGGCGTACAGCAGGCCCACCACGCCGGCGCCGCCCCCGAGCACCTCGGTACCGATGGCGGGGAAGAGCGCACGCGGGGTGCCGAACACCATGGCGTTGATGTCGATGAGCATGATCCCCTGCAGGATGGGCGCGCGACGCAGGAACGTGATGCCCTCGCGGAATCCGGCCCATGACACGGGTGTGCCGCCGCCCTGGGGTGGCTGGGGACGCATGAGGCCCACGGCGACGAGCGCGGCAGCGAAGGTGCAGAGGTCAATGAGGTAGGCCGTTCCGAGACCCAGGGTGGCGATGACCAGACCGCCGAGCGCTGGCCCGACCACCTGTGCGGAGCGCAGCAGCAGGGCATTGAGCGCGGCCGTGGCCGGCAGGTCGGCGGGAGGGACAAGCGCCGGGATGAGCGCACGCCGTGTGGTTGCGTCAACGCCCGAAAGGCCACCGGCGAATGCCGCCACCACGAACAGGGGCCATAGGCTGGGCCCGACGAAGGCGTTGATGGCCAGCGCCGCGCTGAGGATGGCGAGCATGATCTGGGTCACCAGCATCACGCGCCGACGGTCGATGGCATCGGCATAGGCCCCGCCAAGCAGCGACAGCACAATCAGTGGGCCCAGTTCCACCAGGCTGATGAGGCCCACCATCAGGGACGACCCTGTGAGGGTGAACACCTGGTACGGCAGCGCCACCAGCGTGATCTGGGTGCCGATGAGCGACACCGACTGGCCGGCCATCAGCAGCCTGAGGTCGCGGGACTTCCGGAGGGGGCTCAGGTCTGCCAGTACGCGTGCGGCCACGCGCGCAACCTACCGACGTCGGCGCTGGCACACTCCGATGCGATGGGCATTGGCCACGCGCATGACCACGATCACGACCACACCCACGGTGGTGTCGACCCCGCGCTGCGCGACTCCCGTGCAGGCATGCGGGCCCTGATCATCTCGCTGGTCATTCTGGGCATCACGGCTGCCATTCAGGCCGTGCTGGTGGTGTTCACGGGTTCGGTGGCGCTGCTCGCCGACACGGTGCACAACGTCGGCGATGCATTTACCGCGATCCCTCTGGGCGCAGCATTCCTGCTGGGCCGCAAGCCGGCCAGCGACCGCTTCCCGTACGGCCTCCACCGCACTGAGGATCTGGCGGGGCTGGCCATCGTCGCCATCATCTTCCTCTCCGGCGCCTACGCCATCTACGAGGCGATCACCCGGTTCATCAACCCGCAGGAGCCGTCGCACCTGTGGGTGCTCGTCGCCGCGGGTGTCATCGGCTTTGCCGGCAATGAGCTGGTGGCCGAGTACCGCATTCGCGTGGGGCGGCAGATTGGCTCAGCAGCGCTCATCGCCGATGGTCAGCACGCCCGCGTTGACGGCTTCACCTCGTTGGGCGTTGTGGCAGGCGCGGTTGGCGCACTTCTGGGTTTTCCGCTCGCCGATCCCATCATGGGCCTCATCATCGGCCTGCTCATCATGAAGATCGTATGGGACGCCGCGCGCCACATCGGCAGCCGAATGCTTGATGGCATCGAGCCCGAGGTGGTGGACGCGCTCCGCACCGCCACGGCCGCCGTGCCCGGTGTGCAGGCGGTGTACGAGGTGCGTGCGCGGTGGGTTGGGCATCGGGTGTGGGCGGAGATCAACATCGGGGTGGATGGCGATCTTCCCGTCATCGAGGGGCATGAGATTGCCCGCGAGGTGCAGCACCAACTGGGGCATGAGGTGGACCACCTCGGCACCGTTGTCGTGCACGTGGACCCGGTCTCGCAGGGCGGCGAGCAGCACCATGCCCATGCGC
>CAIPNN010000028.1 GCA_903866425.1 uncultured Actinomycetes bacterium | reverse complement strand
TGGCCGCGCCCTCGTGCACCTCACCAATACGGTGCGTACGACCCGTGTAGTAGAGGATGCGCTCGGTCGTCGTGGTCTTGCCCGCATCAATGTGGGCCATGATCCCGATGTTGCGGGTGCGCTCGAGCGGGACCTTCTTCACCTCAGTCGACACTTCAGATCACCTTGTCCGTACGTGGGAGGACGTGGGCGATCTGGTCACCCGCGTCCGGCGGAAATGCATATGCAAGCCGAGGTCGCCCCAAAAGCGGGCGGACTTCGGTACTACCAGCGGTAGTGCGCGAAGGCCTTGTTGGCCTGGGCCATGCGGTACAGGTCGTCCTTGCGCTTGAACGCGCCACCCTGCGAACCGAGTGCGTCAAGCAGCTCGTTGGCAAGGCGCTCGCTCATCTGCTTCTCGCGGCGCTCGCGGGAGAACCGGACGATCCAGCGGATGGCCAGCGTGCGGCCACGACGGGCCGGAACCTCGATCGGCACCTGGTAGGTGGCACCACCCACGCGGCGGCTCTTGACCTCGAGCACCGGCGTGACGTTGCGGATTGCCTCCTCCATCACCTGCACCGGGTCGCGGCCCGTGCGGTCGCGGATGCGCTCGAGGGCGTCATAGACGGTGCGCTCAGACACCGACTTCTTGCCGTCGCGGAGAACCTTGTTGATCAGCTGCGTCACGATCACGTTGTCGTAGACGGGGTCCGGGATCAGCGGACGGCGGGAAATTGCTGCGCGTCGAGGCATGGTCCTACTTCGGTGTCTTGGCGCCGTACTTCGAGCGCGCCTGCTTGCGGTCAGAGACTCCTGCGGTGTCGAGTGCGGCGCGGATGACCTTGTACCGGACACCCGGCAGGTCCTTCACGCGGCCACCACGCACGAGCACAACGGAGTGCTCCTGGAGGTTGTGCCCCTCGCCCGGGATGTAGCTCGTGACCTCCATCCCGTTGGTGAGCCGCACACGCGCCACCTTGCGGAGCGCCGAGTTCGGCTTCTTCGGGGTGGTGGTGTAGACCCTCGTGCACACACCGCGCTTCTGCGGCGCGCCGCGGAGTGCGGGCGTCGACGTCTTGGTCGCCTTGGGCTTACGGCCCTTGCGGACCATCTGGTTGATCGTTGGCACGGGCCTCTTCCGAACAAAATGGGCGTGACTGTCTCAGTCGCCCGGCCGAATGGTGTGCAGTGCGCGTCGTCCGGGGACAGTCACCGGACAGCGCCCATCGCACGTTCGGGCGGACGGGTCGGGGACCGTATCACGACCCCGATTGGCGGCCAACACCCCTTGGGGCACGAAGTGCGATGGCCGCCAGGGCAAGTGCGGCGAATGCGCCGGCACCCAGTGCGACCGATGCGGGGGTGACCACATCACCCATCGCCGGGAAGAACGAGAAAGCCGCTGCTCCCGACACCAATCCCCATGCCACCAGCGCCGCCATGAGGACCGCCAGCAGCAGCGCCGTGCGCTCACCCCTGTCCATCGCACGCTCGGGAAGACGCGTGCGGCGCCCCTCGCCATACCCCCGGGCAGCCATGGCCTCGGCAACGTCGAGCCCGCGCTCCAGCGCCGAGCCCACGAGTGGCAGGGCCAACGGCGCGGCGCGGCGCGCACGTGCCATGCGCGGGCCGGCGGTGAGCACGATGCCCCGAAGGCGGGCGGTTTCGCCAATGGCGCGCGCGTCGCGCCGAAGCGTGGGCACCAGTCGGGCGGCGAGCGCCGACACCAGCGCCGACCGCGGCGCCACGCGTCCCACACCCGCCAGCATGCGATCTGGGTCCGCCCACGCAAAGAGGGCTGCAGCCAGGGCCACGGTGGCCAGCACGCGTGCAGCCGCCGCCGCGCCGGCGCCCAGTTCCTCTGCCGTGATCTCGCCATTCAGCGGTGGTGGAACCGGAATGGTGAAGAGCACCAGATCGCCCTGCCCACTGACGAGCGGCGTGAGCACGAGCACTGCAGCAGCCGAAATGAGCGCACCGACGAGCAGGAGCCGGCCGGGGTGGCCAGGTGCGGCCACCAGCAGCACCACGGCACCCGCCGCGAGGGCCCCCAGCACCAACGGCTGATCGGTGGTGAACGCGAGCACGCCTGCAACCAGCACAAGCAGCACGATGGGCAGCGGGGCGCGGTCGCCAGCCGATGGCCCCATCAGTTGACCGGTGCCGTGGATGCAAGCCGGAGGTCGGCCGCCAGGCGCAGGGAGGCGTCCCCGGAGAGGTTCATGCGGAGCACGAGGCGGGCCGGCATTGCGAGCGATGGGGCGTACCACTCGGTGTCATCGCGGCGGCCGGCGATGGGCCCCGTGACGGCACCGTTAGTGCGGATGATGAACACCGGCACGTCCTGCCCGTCCACCGGTACCACGGCGCGGCCGGTCACCCGCACGCGGGCATCCACCTGCATGTCGCGCAGCGTATAGCGAAGGCGCCAATGGGCCCCGACCTTCAGCGTGCGCGGGTAGATGAGTGGTGGCGGCACCAGGTCCACGTCGTCAGTACGCCCGAGGCCTCCCACAGTCAGCTTGGTGCTGCGTGACACCGCGCGGGTGCCGGCGCCCGAGACTGCGAAGCGCGTGCTCTCCACGTGCTCCTCGCTCAGCGCGAGCGTACGCCAGAAACCCTCCTCGGCCGGCCGCACCACAATGCGCGCGTTTGCCGGGAGGTCACGGGTCACGCGCAGGGGGCCAAGCCCCACGGTCTCCGACCCGCGCGCGGCATAGGTCCATGCGCCGACCCTGGGGCCCGCCACTGTGCGACCACCCGGGGTTCCGTACTCGGCAAGCGCCGCGCCGCTGGAGATCTGCGTGCTCTCCCCGGCGCGGGTCCAGAACCACACCCCCGCACCCACCAGCACCACGATGACGGCGGCGGGAATCCAGACGGCGAGATGTGTGACAGCGCGGGGCACTGGGGCAATGTAGGGCAGGCAGGGCGCCACGGCAGGAGAACCGCGCTCCGTCACGACGCGGGCGACCGGAAACGCCGATTTCGTGACGTGCCTCGGCAGCGGCCTAGGGTCAGCCGCCGATGTCCACGAACTCACGAGCCATCCCCTGCACCTGCGCCCAATGCCGCGCGCGCCGTGCCCAGACCCGCGCACGCCGCGGCCGCGGCGCATGGCTCGGGCTGCTCGCATTTCTGGTGGCCGCAGTGCCGCTGGCGGCGGCACTGCCGAAGGGTGACGTGGCCAACGCACCGGGCAGTCCGGTGGCGGTGGAAATCGCGCCCGCTCCCACGCTCGTCCCGCCGACGATTGTGGTGAATGACGAAGATGCCGGCACCCTTGTGGACTGGCGCGAGAGCGACCCGGGTGGATCACCGAACGGCGGCAGCCTCACCAACGCGGTGCGCCTGCCCGTCTCGGGTACCGGTTACTACACGTATGACCCGCGTACGCAGCGGGCGCCCGGGGGGCTCGACACCCGCTGGGGCACAGCGCACCTGGTGCGCGAACTCATCGCCCTCGGAGAGTGGTGGCACCGCACGCACCCCGATGCGGCGCCCTTGGGCATCGGCGATCTCTCGCGACGCAACGGCGGCACCATCGACGGCCACGCATCGCACCAGAACGGCCTCGACGTCGACATCCGGCTGCCCCGGAAGGACGGCCGGAACGCACCGGCCAACCCATCCACCTACGACCGCGACCTGACGCAGGATGTGGTGAGTCGCCTGGCAACGCGGGGCGCATCGCTCATCCTCATCGGCCCGTCGCTCAACCTCACGGGCCCGGCGGGCGTGGTGACGCGCTGGCCGAACCACGACGACCACCTGCACATCCGCTTCGCCGGATAGCGCCCGGGTCTACAGTCCCGGCCCATGGACCCCTCGTCGGTGAGCAACAGCGACCTCTGGCATCAGGCATTCCCGATCGTCGATGCCTTTGATGAGCAGTTGCACCAGACAGGCATCGGCAACGCACAGCTTGTGCTGGCGGCGTTCCTCGTCACCTTCCTCATCGTGCGCACCATCACGCACATGATCAAGGCGGGCAAAGGGCCCTTCGGCAACATCTCGGTGGGTGGCACCCACCTGCACCATCTGGTGCCCGGCATCTTCCTGCTGCTCATCAGCGGCACCCTCGGCATCGCATGGAACCCCTCGCTGCCCGCGACGGTGTCATGGATCATCCCGGTGATGTTCGGCATCGGTGCGGCACTCACGCTCGACGAGTTCGCCCTGTGGCTCACGCTGAAGGACGTCTACTGGGAGAAGGAAGGCCGGCGCTCCATTGACGCCGTCATCATCGCCGGGTCGCTCCTGGCGCTGGTGGCGCTGGGCGGGGGCTTCTGGATGGATGTCATCCAGAACGCCGATGAGGCGCGGTCGTGGTGGATCATCAGCTACCACCTCGTGACCCTGTCGTTCGCGGTCGCGTGTTTCCTCAAGGGCAAGTGGATCTTCGCCGTCGTCGGCCTGTCCCTCTTCCCCTTCAGCGTGATCGGGGCGATCCGACTGGCGCGCCCCAACTCACAATGGGCACGCCGGAGCTATGGCAGCGCGAAGATGGCCGCAGCGCAGGAGCGCTACCCGGGGCAGGCCCGCATGCCCAGATGGCCG
>CAIPNN010000027.1 GCA_903866425.1 uncultured Actinomycetes bacterium | reverse complement strand
GCTACTGCCGTCTGTGCGGTCCTGAGCCCCTGCCTGCGGAATCGAGCAACGCGCCAGACGCTGCTGACGCGCCCGTCAAGCCTGACGGCGAGGCGGCCGCCTAGCACCGTTCAGCAAAATTCCGGACAACTGCGGCTGGTTCCCCGCTCACAGCGATATTTTCGCCTCGCGCGATACCTTGACAGGACTTGGACAGAGGCGTTGGATACCGGTCGCAGGGTGAACAACTCAACGACCTAGAGGGAACGCCATGTGCCGCTTCTCCCGCGCGCTTTACCGTGATCTGCACCCCCATCTGCTCGAGTCGCAGATTCGTCCCGAGCTCGGCCAGCGTCTTCTCCTGAGCGCCTGCGAGCGCACCGTTGAGCGCATGGCCCGTGACCACCGACGGTTCGCCCGCCCCGCTGCGTCGCTCTTCTCTGACGTGCGTGCGCTCTTCCCGGTGAGCCGCCAGTTGCTGGTGTACGACATCATCGAGGCGCGCATCAACACTGCGCTTGAGTACCTCGACGTGGAGATCGCCGAGCGCGGAAGCGCCGACCTCCTGCGCTGCCGCGCGAGCAACCGCAAGGGCAAGGCATGTCAGCGTGTGCCCGTGACCGGTTCGGACTACTGCCCGTCGCACCGCTACCTCGAGAAGCTCCAGAAGGACCGCGCGGACGCCCTCGCCGTCTAGCACCCCGCAGTTCGCGGCCGAGACGGACTCGTCAGGCCGGTTTCTTCGTCAGGCATCGGCGTTCCGGGAGTGGGTCGCTCCCGGAACGCCTCACCCCCCACTCGCCGGTCGCTATCACCTGTACGTGTCGTATGCGTGCCCCTGGGCCCACCGTGTGATTATTGCCCGGGTACTGAAGGGGCTCGAAGGGGTTGTGGGCATGACCGTTGTCGATCCCGTGCGCGACGATCGCGGCTGGACCTTCACCGATGACCCCGACCCGCTGCAGGGCTGGCTCTTTCTTGCCGAGGCCTATGCCCTGAGTGACCCGGATTGGTCGGGTCGCGTGACCGTCCCTGTGCTGTGGGATGCCGAGGCCTCGGTGATCGTGAGCAATGAGTCGGAGGACATCCTTCGAATTCTTGATTCCGCCTTCGAAGGTCTCGCGGCGCCCTCCCCCACCCTGCGACCCGGTGATCTCGCCGCAGACATCGATGCGGTCAACGCGGTGGTGTACCCACGCATCAACAACGGGGTGTACCGAGCAGGCTTCGCGTCGTCGCAGGCCGCGTACGACGAAGCCGCAGCCGACGTGGCTGATGGCCTCGCGTATGTCGAGGAGATCCTCTCCGCACGCAGGTGGCTCGCAGGCAATCGCTTTACGGAGGCCGACATCCGCCTGTTCACCACGCTGGTGCGGTTCGACCCGGTGTACCACACGCATTTCAAGTGCAACGCGCGCCTCATCGCCGACTCGCCGGCGCTGGTGGGATTCGTGCGCGACGTCGCCCAGATCCCCGGCGTGTTGGACACCGTGCGCATGGACCACATCAAGCGGCATTACTACCTCACACACGACCGCCTGAATCCGACCCGCATCATCCCGGTGTCTGATGGGCCAGATCTCGGGCTTCCACACGGCCGCGAGTCGTTGGGGCCCGAGGCGCTCGCGGTCTAGCGCAGCGGGTAGGCGCCCATCGCGCTCAGTACGCGCTCGGCTCGTGCTGACTGGTCGTCCCACCACTCCGCGCGCGCCGCGTCGTCTTCGGTGTGCTGCGCCGACTCTTCGATGACGCGGCGGGCAGCTTCGCGGAGCGGCCCCTCAAGATGCGGACCAGGCCAGCGGATGCCCGGCTCACCTGGCGCCCCGAGCTCCTCCACGGCGTCCCCGAGACACGCGATGGAGAGGGCATCCTCGAGCGCTGAGGTGCGCGAGAGGCGCCCAGACGCGCACCAGAGAGCGAGCGCGACGGTCGCGCGGGCATCCTCAAGCAGCGTGGGGTCGAGATCGAGAAGGGGTCGTTCGTCGGACACGAATCCAATGTATGCGCACATTCGCCGAAACTGTATGGAGTGCGGTCGCCCCGCCTGCTGGTAGTTTCGCCCTGTGACCGACATCGCCGTTCGTGCCGAGGGCGTCAGCAAGTCATTCGGCAAGACCCTTGCCCTCCGCAATATCGACCTCGAAGTGCCCCGGGGCATCGTGTTCGGGCTGCTCGGCCCCAATGGGTCGGGCAAGAGCACCACGGTGCGCATCCTCGCCACCCTGCTGCAGCCCGATACCGGCATTGCCACGGTCGACGGCATCGACGTGGTGAAGCATCCCGACAAGGTGCGCCAGCGCATCGGCCTTGCTGGCCAGTACGCGGCGGTGGATGAGTACCTCACGGGCCGGGAGAACCTGGTGATGTTCGGACGCCTTTCCGGCATGAGCAAGTCAGATGCCCGCGCCCGAGCCGATGAGCTGCTGCATCAGTTCGACCTCGCCGATGCTGCCGATCGGGTGTCCAAGGGCTACTCGGGCGGCATGCGGCGCCGGCTCGACCTGGCATCGAGTCTCATGGCCCGCCCGCCCATCCTGTTTCTCGACGAGCCCACCACCGGGCTCGATCCCCGCAGCCGGCTGGCGTTGTGGCAGACCATTCAGGGCCTGGTGACCGACGGCATCACCGTGCTGCTGACCACCCAGTACCTCGAGGAGGCAGATCGCCTGGCGCAGCGCATCGCCGTCCTCGACAAGGGCGACGTGATCGCCGTGGGGTCGCCGGGCGAGCTGAAGGCGCGCGTCGGCGGAGAGAGCGTCGAGGTGGCGGTCGTACGGCCGGCCGATCTCGACACGGCCACGCGCATTCTCGCGGCGTCGGCGTCGGAGGCTCCCCGCGTTGATGTGGAGCGCAATCGGGTGATCGCCGCAGTTGCAGATGGCGCGGCGGCCATGGCCAGGGTGTCGGGAGCGATTGCCGAGGCGGGAATCGCCACGGAAGACCTCGCGCTGCGCCGTCCCACACTTGATGAGGTGTTCCTCTCGCTCACCGGCCATACCGCCGAGGACGAAGACGAGGAGCCGGCAGCATGAGCTCCCCCATCCGTTCGCTGCGCGACTCGGGCGTCATCATCTGGCGGCAGCTCATCCAGCTGCCCCGCATCCCCGAGGTGCTGATCTTCGCGCTGATCCAGCCCGTGATGTTCGTGCTGCTCTTCCGGTACGTGTTCGGCGGCGCCATCCAGACGCCCGGCGAGAGCTACGTCAACTATCTGATGCCGGGCATCTTCGCGCAGACCGTCGCCTTCGGCGCAGTGGCCAGCGGTATCGGCCTCGCCGAGGATCTCCGCCGGGGCATCATCGACCGGTTTCGCTCACTGCCGATGTCGCGGTCTGCCGTCCTGGTGGGCCGAACCGTGTCCGATCTCGTGCGCAACGCCGCCGTCGTCGCAGTGATGATGGGGGTCGGGCTGCTGGTGGGCTTCCGCCCGTCGGGGTCGGTGGGCGCGATCATCCTGGCCTTCGCCCTGCTGTTTCTCACATCATTTGCCTTCTCGTGGATCGGCGTGGTCATCGCCCTGTCCCTGAAGACCGTCGAGGCCGTGCAGTCGGCCGGATTCATCTGGCTGTTCCCGCTCACCTTTGCGAGCTCCGCCTTCGTACCCACCGACAGCATGCCGTCATGGCTTCAGGGCTTCGCGGTGAATCAGCCGTTCACCGTTGTGGTGAATGCCGTGCGCGCCCTCTTTCTCGCGCAACCCGTGGGCACACTCGTATGGCAGGCCCTCGCGTGGATGATCGGCATCACGGCGGTGATGATCCCCCTCGCCACCCGCCAGTACCGCAGGCGCACCGGCTAGGAGTTCTTCGCCTCGCGCTCGCGACGGAGAGCAACCTCCAGCTCGTCGATGCGGTTGCGCATGTCGTGAAGGAGTCGCTCGGGAGCGTTTTTCGGATCCCACTTCGGATCGGCAGGGTCCGTTCCCGACGGGACGAGCTGGGCACCGGGGGGCGGCGGGGCCATGAACACGGAGGCCGCCCAGGCGGTGAAGATGCCGACCAGCGCGACGCCGGCGAAGATCATGATGGTCGCCGTCACCTGGCCGCCCGCAGTGACCGGGTAGAGGTCGCCGTACCCGACGGTCGTGATGGTGACCACTCCCCACCACAGTGCCTCCCCGCCGGTCTCGATGTTCGAGCCCGGCGCGCCGGCCTCGAAGTGGAGCACCAGAAGGCCGCCGCCCTCCAGCACGATGATCAGCAGTGAGAACACGAGGAACAGGGTGCCCTTTGCCCGGTTGAGGACGAACCACCGGATGACGTTCTTCGTGCCGTACTGCTGAAAGGCCTGGCTCGCGCGCCACAGGCGGAAGAGCCTGAGCAGATGGCCATACGGGAGGCTGCCGAGGAAGTCGAACCATCCGCCGTCGTGGTTCATGTAACGCCAGCGATGTGGGCGTGCTCGCCGCAGGCGGATGCCGAAGTCGATCAGCAGGATCGCGGTGAGGATGGGCTCCATGAAGACCAGCAGACCGTGGATATCGAGCCCGTAGTTGATCGGCAGGATGAGGATCACCCAGTTGATCAACGACACCACCGTGACCACGATGATGAACAGCTCGTAGCCGGGTGCCCGGAGGAGTTCTGACTGGGCCTGCTCGGGAGTGAGGGACTCGATCTTCACCAGAAGCCGTTTCGCCGACTGCCGGTGTTTCTCCTTGCCGCTAGGTTCGAAGCAATGGGGCGGCCAGCACACTGGCGCTGATCGCCTGCGCGACCTCTGCATCCACCATGTCCTGAGTGCGCCCGTGCGGCAGCGGGCCGAGATTGTCGGTGAGCCACCCGGCGGCGGGCGTATCGCATGACATCGCTCGGGACAGATCGGGCCAGTCGGCCGGCATGTCGGCGGGCAGCGCGACACCGGCCATTTCGGCCATCAGCATGGCCCAGGCGCGCGGCGGTGCGTTGCAGGGGTCGTATCCCCCACCGGCAAGGGCCACCCAGCGTCCGGCGCACACCTCGTCAGCGAGTTCGCGCAGTTGGCGCCACAGATCGGGATACAGCGACATGGTCGTGCGCAGGTGCGACAGCGGGTCGGCATGGTGATGGTCCACCCCGTTCTGCGTGACGATGGCATCGGGCGCGAATGCGCGCACGGCCGGGATGACCACTTCTGCCATCACCCGCCGGTAGGCGTCGTCACCGGCATCGAGGGGCAGGGCGACGTTCAGTGCGGTGCCGATGGCGTCGGGGCCGCCGACCTCAACCGGGAATCCGGTGCCCGGGAACAGGAAGCGGCCGCTCTCGTGCACGCTCACCGTCAGCACCGAGGGATCGTTCCAGAACATGCCCTGCGTGCCGTCTCCGTGGTGCGTATCGAGATCGATGTACGCGACGCGCTCGGCCCCCGCGGCCCGCAGCGAATGGATGGCCACCGCAGTGTCGTTGTAGAGCCCGAACCCACCGGCCTTGTTGCTGAGCCCGTGGTGTGTGCCGCCAGCGGGGCTGATAGCGCGCAGTGCACTCCCCGTCCCCACCGCAGTGCCTGCATCCCACGCCACCTGACACGTGCGTGCGGAATCCGTGTGCATAGCCGCGTACGGGTGGATGTCGCCGGTGATTCCCCACTGCCGGGCCTCGGGCGTCTTCGCCAGTATCGGTGTGGCGCTATAGGACCGCATCGCCGCCACGTATGCGGGCGCGAACATTGTGGCCAGCTGCTCGTCGGGCATCGGCGGCCCACCGGGGATGCGCTCCACACCCGGGACATCGAGCACCCCGGCCGCCCCGGCCAGTGCCACGGCAAGTCGGTGCCGCCTCCGATCGGTGGGGTGATCGGCGTAGTTCATTCCGAGGTCATCGTCGTGGATGACCAGAAGTGCAAGTTCCGCCATAGCGGGATCATCGCGCATTCGGCGCCGGTAGGCTGCAGACATGCCGAATGCGCAGCTGCACGCCGCCATCCTTGATCATCTTCGGCGCGCCGGCGAGCCGGTGCGCGAGTCGTTTCTCTACGAACGTGTTGGCGGGGCCGACCTGGCCACCCCCGATCTCTACCTCGCGGCGCTGGTGCGTCTTGAAGTGGATGGCCGGGTGCACGTTGACCCGGTGCATGACGAGGTGCAGGACCCTGCGCCGTTCCAGCCGCGCTTCTGGCGCATCATCGACTGACGAGGAGTTTCCCGATGGCCCTGATTGACGAGACCCCGATCGACCCCACCGGGGATTCCTGGATCGCCGAGCACGTGAAGCAGTACGTCGACTCAGGCGGCAAGGAAGGCCACTTCTGGCAGCCCGGCGTGCCGACTCTCCTGCTGACCACCCGCGGCAAGAAGAGCGGCACCGCCCGCCGCACGGCGCTGATCTACGGCAAGGATGGCGACGACTACGTGGTGATGGCCTCGTACGCCGGTGCCCCTGCCCATCCCGACTGGTACTTCAACCTCGACGCCGACTCCGAGGTCGTCATTCAGGTGGGCGAGGAGATCATGACCGGCACGGCGCGCACGGTGGCCGACGCCGACCGCGAGCGTGTGTGGAAGGTCATGACCGACATCTGGCCCGACTACGACGAGTACGCCACCAAGACCGACCGCAAGATCCCCCTGGTGGCAATCACCGTCTAAGCGGGGATCTGCCCCTCGGGGCGGATGACGTACATCCGTGGCCAGTGTTTCCCCGTCACAAGGGGGAGCCTGGTCACGGGATCGACGGCGATGCCGTTGAGCACCGCCTCGGGACTGGCAACATTCGGGTCGAGGCGCGCCAAGTCGAGCCACGCACGCACGTGCCCATCTCCGGGATCGATAATCGCGATCCGGTTGGTGGGCCATACGTTGGCCCAGATCGCACCATTGATCATCTCGAGCTCGTTGAGATTGCTCACCGGGTTGCCGCCGTCTGCGACGACGACCGTGCGGCTCACGCGGAGCGTGCGGGGACTCATCCAGCGAAGTGCGGGTGTGCCGTCGCTGGCGATGAGGGACGCGCCATCGGTGGTGAGGCCCCAGCCCTCACGGGGATATGCGCGTGTGAACCGGCGAGTCAGCGTGCGGGGGTCGTAACCGTAGATCCGGCGATCGCGCCAGGTGAGCTGCCATGCAGTGCCACCGAGGACCGTAAGCCCCTCGCCGAAGACCCCGGGCGGATTCGCGGCCCTTCTCAGGACCGCGCCCGTCTTCGCACGCACCCGCCGCACCGACGACGCCCCCTCGAGCCCTGTGCTCTCGAGCAGCACACCTGCGTGGGCGACAAGGCCCTCGGTGAACGCGGCGGGGTCGTGGGGCCGGGTCTCCACGGTCTGCCATGCGAGGGTGGGCGCGGCAGTGGCAGCAGCTGTGCCCGCCAGCAGCACGATGAGAGTGAGGAAGGTGCGGTGCACGTTGCCTGCGCTAGGGCGTCACGACGCGCCGCAACCGGTGTTTGTCAATGTGCCGACGACCTTCGACGGAGCGGCTTGCGTTACGGCAACAGGGCCCGTAACGGCGAGGCCGACGGCTGCAAGGGGGATGAGGGTCCTCGCGCGCAAGGAGAGTCTCCTGAGTCGTGATGCGTGCGGTGGGAGGCTAGCGGCGCGGTCGCAGACACCGAGCCGACGCTGTTCCCCCGCAGGTATTGAGGTGCCGCCCCCAGAACGACGAAACCCCCGCGGTTGCGAGGGTTTCTGTGATGCGCCAGACAGGATTCGAACCTGTGACCTTCGGTTTCGTAGACCGACGCTCTATCCGACTGAGCTACTGGCGCCCGAAGCGCGGACGGCACGGTATCAGAGGACGTCGGGCCGGGAGGCACCGTTCTCGGGTGATCGCCCATTCGTAAGGCCCCGATCGGCCTGAAGGCGTGCGATACGTGATCCATCCATCTCGAGCACGGTGAATTCGTAGCCGCCGATGATGGCCGTATCGCCCTTCGCGGGAACACGCCCCACGGCGTCGAACACCGCCCCGGCCACGGTGTGGAAGTCCTGGTCGTCGATCTCCGTGCCGAAGCGCTCGTTGAACTCCTCGAGGGGGACGGAACCCGGCAGCAGGATGCGGCCGTTCCCGAGCTGCACGATGTTCACCGTGGGAACGTCGAACTCGTCGTCGATCTCCCCCATCACCTCTTCCACGAGGTCTTCCAGCGTCACGACGCCGGCAAGAGATCCGTATTCATCGACAACCACTGCCAGGTGGCTCTTGTTGCGCCGGAAGTCATGCAGCATGTCGTCGAGCTTCTTGGTCTCGGGCACCTTGGGAACGGGGTTGGCCAGCTCGTTGAGCCACTCCTCCCCCCCTCCCCGCGAGGCCTCGAACAGCTGACGGATGTGCACGACGCCACGGATGTCGTCGAGATCGTCGCCGAACACGGGGTAACGGGTATACGGATGCGACTCGGCGATGGAGGCGGCCTCGGCAACGGTGGAGTTGGCGGGCAGCCCCACCACGTCCGGCCGGGGCACCATCACCTCGCGCACCTCGGTGTCGGCGAACTCGAACACGTTGGAGAGCATCTCTGTCTCCTCGGCCTCGAGCACACCCTCCTCGAACGAGGCAGCGAGGATCATCTTCAGTTCCTCCTCGCTGTGGCCCGTATTCACACGGATGGCGCCGCGCAGGCCGAAGAGGCGAAGCACCAGGGTGGAGAGCGCCTCGAACAGCCAGACGAAGGGCACGATGATTGCGGTGAACAGCGCGACCGGCGCGACGATGGCCATGGCCACGCGCTCGCTTCGGGCGATGGAGAGGGTCTTGGGCACGATCTCGCCGAGCACCACCGTGATGGACACGATGATGAACAGGCCGATGATGACGCTGAGCAGCGTGATCACGCTGGCAGATACGGCTCCATCGAGCGGACCGAGCCAGCCCTCCACCATTGACCGCACGGCTGGCTCACCCACCGCACCGATGACCAGGCCACTGAAGGTGATGGCCACCTGAATTGATGAGATGAACCGCGTTGGGTTCTGCTGGATCTTCAGGACCCGCGTGGCCCGCTTGTTGCCCTCCTCCGACAGCTGGCGCATGCGCGTGGGGCGGGCCACGACCAGTGCGAACTCGGCCGCAACGAAGAACGCCGACCAGGCGACCATCAGCAGGAAGATGGCGAGTGAGAGCCCGGTGCTCACCGGGCGCTCCTACTCGGGGGCTGCGCGTCCTCCTCTGCGGGGACGGGGCAGGCACGGCGCGGCGCGATATGTGCGTGTGGGCGTGCGGTCACTGAAGTGGGTGGAACAGTAGCGGGCGCGCCCCCGTCACAGGAGACGCGCCCGCATGACGGAGAGGAAGGGATTTGAACCCTCGAACCGGGTTAACCCCGGTTAACCGCTTAGCAGGCGGCCCCTTTCGACCACTCAGGCACCTCTCCGCGCGGCATCGTAGTCAAGTCGCGCGGTCGGTATGGTCCCCGGCGGAGGGGTGGCAGAGCGGTCGAATGCGGCGGTCTTGAAAACCGTTGATCCGTTACGCGGGTCCGGGGGTTCAAATCCCTCCCCCTCCGCTTCCGTGCGGGCGTCTGAGCGGCTTCGGCAGCGACCGGAGTCGCTCTCACGCGACCTACCCTGCGGCGATGACGTCCGCCAGGGATTTGCGCTCCGAGAAGACTGGCTTCGCGTCCGCATCGGCCGGCGGCCAGGCCGGCGCCCGGTACACGGCAATGCGCGTGCTCGGGTCGCAGTCCCCGGTTGGCAGGCACGACAGCGTGCCCGAGATGCCGTCGTAGCCAGTGGTTTCGATCATCGCCTGACGCATCGCGGCCCGGTTGATCACAAGCGTGCCGCCCGGCAGTTCGGTGGACGACCTGCGGATCGCGCTGAAGACGAGGTTCGCGGCGTCGTACCCAGTCGCATGAAAGACGGACACAGGCGCCTCGCCGAAGCGATCCTTGTACGCCGGGAGAAAAGACTCGGCGTAGAACCGATTCACGCGCAGGTCGCCGTAGTCCGGGCCTGACGCGAAGATGCCGGTCCCCGCAGAGCCGAGCGCCTTCAGGACGGCGCGACTCTGGCATGCCTCGGAAACGATGATCGGCACACGGCGAAGTGCCGGAGCCGTCCGTATGGCCCGCACGAACCGCGAACATGGAGGCTCGAACATGGGCAGGAAGATGACGGAGGGCTTCGCGGCCGCAAGCGCCTGGACGGTTGACTCCGCTGACCCTGACGCACTGACCTGCCTGGCGGCAGCAACCCGCCCTCCGGCTGCGGTGAAGGCGCGGGTGAAGGTCTCGCCCAGGGTCTTCGAGTAGGCGTCGCCCGTGAACACGGTCGCCGCCCGTGTGGCGCGCAGGCGCTCGCGTGCGAAGTCAGCCACCACGGCGCCCTGCACCAGGTCATTGAACGAGGTGCGGAAGTAGAAGCGTTCGTGCTCTGCTGGGTCGGTGAGCTTTGGAGACGTGTTGCTGGGCGACACCATCAACACCTTCGCCTGCGACAGAACGGTTGCTGCCGCCTGATACGCGGCACCCGAGCAGGTTGTTCCGAGCACTGCCACCAGATTGGGGTCGAGAAGGAGGCGCTTGGCACCCTCCACACCCCCTTCGGGTGTGCAGAACTCAGGTTCAACGGCCAGGGCGACCGGGTGGCCGAGCAGGAGCCCGTCCGTGCCGTCGAACGACCCGTCGAGATAGTCGATCGCCAAGCGCGCCGATCGCTGGGTGTCCGTCCCGATGGCGTCGGACTCGTCCACGAGGGCGCCCAGTGGAATCGTCTCCCCGAGACGCACGACGACGCAGTCGCTTGCGGTACGGCAGCCGAGTTCCGCGAGGCTCGGCGTGGTGTCGCCGCACCCGGAGAGTGCGATGGTGGCCACAACCGCGGCTCCCAGTGCGGCGACGAGGCGTCGGATGATCATGGCTGCACCACCCACGGCAGATACTGCCCCGAGTGCACCTCAGCTGACAGTTGCAAGATCGGTGCCGTCTCGACCAGGAATGCGCCTTGGAACGGTGCGCTGATCGCAAGGATTGCGGCCACATCGAGCGCGATGATCACGATGATCCCGCCAGCGACGAGGCTGTATCTGCGACCCGAGCGATTGGACACGAGCAAGGCGTTCGCGGCCAGTGCAAGCCCCGCGAGAATTGCGAGGATGAGCAGTGGAGTCGGAAGTGACCGGTCTGCGATTGCGACACGCTCACGGCGGCTCTGGGTCATGTCATCGATCGCACCCTGCAATGCGTCGGCCGTTGCGCCCGCGACGTATTCGCGGGCCGCGAGCTGCGCCACGTCCCGTTGAAGCGCCCGAAGTGTGGGCACCGCCGGAGAGATGTCGGCCTGTCGCTCGGAGAGCGCGCGCCACTCCCCCTTCAGCAGCGAGTCGAGATACGCACTCAGGTCGGCTTGCACGCGCTCCCCGTCTGAAGGTGGCAGGCCTGCCGACGCGTACGCCAGACGGCTGGCGGCTGACACCTCGACCGCGACGACGTCCTGCGCCTGGCGGAGCGTGCCGTACTCCGAGTTGATCAGGAATCCGGTGAGGATGGCGAACAGGCTGCCGAGCGCGGTCATGTAGGCCGCGGCGGTGATGCCGGCCTTCTCGGCCGAATCGCCACGCAGGTAGCGGTGGAACGCAAATGCGAGGGCCGCCGCGATGAACATCGTCACCAGCAGGGCGCCCAGCATGAGCACCCACACGTTGAGACTGGTGAGGAGGCTGATGTCGAGAGTCATGGGCTCACCGACTGGTCACCGGAGAGCGCCGACTCCCACGTGCGTTGAGTCGCGGCAATCTGCTCAGGCGAGAGCGGGATGACAACGCCGTCGCCGCCCGAGGCCATCGCCCCCTCGTCGATCAGCGCATCCGTGAGGGCGGTGACGGCCCCACTTTTCTGGGCGGCCCGCACATTGGCGTAGAAGAACAGGGGGCGGCTCAATGGGTAACGGCCCGAGGCGATGTTGGACGGCGTCGGTTCCACGCAATCCTCGCCGACCCGGATCGAGATCTTGCGCACCTTGTCCCCCCACGGGGCAACGGTCGCGTACCCGGCGAAGGCGAGCACGCCCTTCTCGTCCGTCGCTGCGAGCAGCTCCATCTCCCGGGACACGTCACGATGGTCAGGTCGAAGGTCGGCTGCCTTTTTGCGCATCTGCGCTGAGGGCTCGATGACCTTTTCGACGAACAACTGTCGGGATCCAGACATCGTGTCTGGCGTGACCACGCTGATGCCCACGGCAGGAAGCGTCGTCTGCGATCCGAGCGCACGAGCCACCGCGGAGGCGCTCTTCCATGTTTTGCCACCCGCGGCCTCGGTTGACGTGAGGGCATAGAGGTCCTGCAGGGACAGGCACGACACCTGCGTGTTCTCGGGACTCGTGAACACGACGAGCGCATCCTTCGCGACGGGCAGCTGGGCATAGGTCACGCCCGTCGCGCGACAGGCGAGCGCCTCCACGTCGTTGAGCGGCCGCGAGGCTGCCGCAATGGGCGCGGTGCCGTCGCAGAAAACCGTGAACCCCGAGGCCGTCCCGTCCATCCGCAGCGACACGTCAACAAGCGGGTTCGCCGCGGCAAAGGCCCCGGCAACAGCCGACGCATACGGAAGCACGGTTGCTGAGCCGACAACGGAAACGCGCCCCTCAAGGTCGCCACCGCACCCCACGGCGAGTGGCAGCCCGGCAATGGCCGCAAGCGCCCCAATGGCGCGGAGGGAGGTTCGGACGAAGGGGGCGACCATCCGGCCATCGTAACCTTTGGTACAGGTGCCCGCGACCACTGTGACACCGGTAGGATTGGCGCATGAAGATCGTGATCGCAGGCGGGGGCATGGTCGGCTTGACGCTCGGAAAGCTCCTCCGGGCACGCGGGTTTGAGCCGACGATCATCGAGCGCATGCCGGAGGGGGCGTACATCCCTCGCGGGTACATGCTCGGTTTCCAGGGCTATGAGCCCCTCAAGGAGATTGGCGTCCTTGATGCCGTGTGGCCTGAGGGCCGCGAGATCGCTCCGCAGGACGGGCAGGCGGCTGTCGCCGTGTGCATCGAGGTGGGCAAGGTGATCAACGCGATTGCCGAAGACCTGCCCGTGGAGTACGAGCACTCCGTGGTTGACCTCGTGAAGAGCGACGACGGGCGCGTTGTGGGAGTGGTCATCGAGGGTCCCGATGGCCAGCGCACCATCGAAAGCGATCTCGTCATCGCCTGCGACGGGAAAGACTCTCGCGTGCGCGCCATGGCGGGCATGGAGGCCCACTACGCGGCGTTGCCAGAGGGCACCCTGGCATGGATGAGCACGACCCCATCAGAGACCTCGTTCGCCATGGCCTATACCTCCAACGGCCAGCACATCGGCATGCTCTCGTGGCCGCAGGGCTCCGCAGGCTGGCGCAGCATCGACAAGGTCGGTGCCGAGGCCGCGCTGGCCCCGGGCCTGGATGCCGTGAAGGAGATGTGGACGCGACTGCTTCCTGAGTCGCGACTTGGCGTGGAGGCGCTCGAGAGCATCGAGCAGGTGCGGTACGGCGAGCCCGAACTGCTCACCACGCCTGAGTGGTGGACCCCGGGCCTGGTGCTCATCGGTGACTCGGCGCACTTCTTCGGTCCTGAAACCGGTATCTCGTCCGGTATCGGCCTGGGCGACGCGCATGCGCTGTCAGAAGCGATCCGCCAGCACCCCAACGACCCTGACGCCGCGTGCATCTCCTACGTGGGATGGCGCGCACCGGTCGTGCGCCCATACGAAGCCATGGATCCGGGTCGCCAGCGCATGATCGTGGCCGGACAGACCCCGGCAGGCCCGGGAGAGGGCTGGCCGCCCGAGGCGTAGCCCCTACGCCGCGGCGACGGGGTCTTCAGGGGCTTCGCGGCCGCGGCGATAGGTGGACATCACCCGCCCGAGATCGCGCACGCGTGCAAGCGCCACGAGTGCGGGAACGGTGGGCAGCCAGAAGCTGAAGGCGCGCCACACCACCACACCCGCGAACGCTTGTGCCAGCGGCAGATCGAGCGCCGTGAGCGCGAAGGTGGTGGCTGCGTCGATCGCGCCATACCCGCCGGTGGGCAGCGGGAAGAGCATCGCCACGTAGCCAATGGCGTAGCCAATCGCCACGCCGAGCAGCGGCACCTCCGCGCCGACCGCACGCATGGCGGCCCAGAGCGACAGCACATCGAATATCCAGTACCCGACTGTTCCCAGAAGGGGCACCGTGTGTGCGCGGGGACGCAGGAGCACGTCGCGGGTCACGATGACGCCCGTCGCGGCAGCGGCCAGACCACGGGCGAACCAGCCGCGACCGCGTGGCGCTGACACACGCTCCGCCCGCCCGGGAAGACCGAACCACACACCCCACACCCCGATCAGGGGCACCCCGATAATCCACGGCAGCGTCATGCCTGGAGGCGCGTCCGGGCCAATGGCCGCCGCTGCGACCGAGGCCCCGAAGGCCAGCAGGCCGAACACGGCGAAGACGAGGATGCCGATGGCGAACACCCGTCGCAGAGCGTCTCGGCGGCGCATGCCCGCCCGGCAGAGCGCCCAGTACGTGGTGGCCATGCCACCCGCGCCCGCCGGCGACACGATTCGCGTACCGCCGAGGCTCAGAAGCCACAGGCGAAATGCATGCCATGGGCGCAGGCGCACGCCGTGGTCCATCTCCACGACCCCCCACATCACCACCACGTATCCGGCCCACGACACCACCTGCAGGGCGAAACATGCAGCCATCCAGCTGATGTCGGCGTGCTGCAGCACATCAACGACATTGGAGAATCCGGCAGCCTTGCTGATGAGCACGAACAGCCCGACGAACAGCACCACCACGAGCACCACACCCCACACGATTCGCCTCGGGGTCACCCCCGCGGGCGCTTCGCCCTCAGGCATCTCGGGGTCGTGAGCGCTCACGTGGGTCCGATTCCGCCCCTCCATGTGGTGCAGGTAGCGCCGGCGCGGGCCCCGATGGCAGCGGCATCGGCGACGCTGAGCCCCCGCCCAAGCCCCACAGTGAGCGCAGCGGCGAAGGTGTCGCCGCACCCGTAGGTGTCGATGACGTCGCCAGGTGGCGGTGCGGGCAGGTAGCGACTGCGCGCGCCGTCAGCAGCGATGATGACGCCCCCGTTTCGGCCGTCGGTTTGAACGATCCACGGGGGGCGGAGGTCATCTGGGAGGTCTCGTGGGTCCTCATCGGGATCGCTCAAGCTGCCGACCAGCACATCCGGAGTGATCCCCGCCGCCACGAGGTCGGCCCTGCGGCGGGCGCTCACCACGAGCATCGGCACGCGAGCGCGCACCTCGGCCAGGAGTGCAGGGTCTTCACCGGTGTAATACGCAGCTGCGGCCCCCGCGAGCGCCGCCTCGTGGATGCCGTCTGCCGCGCGGGCCTGAAGCCGGTCCCCCACCACCATGATGGTGCGCTCGCCGGCCACGTCGGTGATCGTGAGCACGGGTGTCTGCGCAACCGGGCGTCGGGCGGCGGCGAGCTCCACGCCGGCCCCGCGGAGCAGGTTGATGCACCGCTCTGCTGGGAAGTCGTCGCCGAAGGCAGTGAGAAGACACACCTGAGCGCCAGCCCGCGCTGCCGCAACGGCCGCGACTCCCCCACCCCCTGCGGGCTCCACGAACGCGTCATGGAGGTCGGCGATGTGACCGCGGCCCGGTACCTCCCCGAGCGCGTGCGTGACCCACTCCACGTGGCCGACGATCACGACCCGGGGAGTGGTCATGGCATCAGCGGGGCGTCAGTTCGGGTGGGGCGCCGAAGGCCTGGAGTACTTCGGGAATCGCCACGCTGCCGTCAGGGCGCTGGTGGTTCTCGAGCAGCGCGATGAGGGTGCGACCCACGGCGACGGCGGTGCCATTCAGCGTGTGCACGGGCAACGTCTCCTTGCCGCGCTTGGTGCGGCAGCGCAGGCGGCGTGCCTGATAGTCGGTGCAATTGGAGCACGAGGTGACCTCGCGGTACCGCCCCTGCCCCGGCATCCACGCTTCGCAGTCGAACTTGCGGGCGGCGGATGCGCCGAGGTCGCCGACGGCGACATCAACGACCCGGTACGGGATCTGCAGATCCTGAAGGATCCGCTCCTCGAGGCTGAGGATGCGCAGGTGCTCATCGGCGGACTGCTCGGGCGTGACGAACGAGAACATCTCAACCTTGTCGAACTGGTGCACGCGAAAGATTCCGCGGGTGTCGCGCCCCGCAGCGCCCGCCTCTCGCCGGAAGCAGGTGGAGATTCCGGCGTACCGCAGCGGCAGATCATCCTCGGAGAGGATTTCGTCCTGATGCAGCGCCGCGAGGGGCACCTCAGAGGTGCCGACCAGAAACAGATCGTCCGCGGCGGTCTCGTAGATGGCCGAGCGGTCGGTCGGGAAGAATCCCGTGCCGAGCAGCGCCTCCTCACGTACCAGCACCGGGGGGATGACCGGGGTGAAGCCCTGGCCCTCGAGGAGATCGACGGCATAGGTGACCAGCGACATCTGCAGGCGCACGAGCGGGCCGAGCAGATAGGCGAAGCGT
>CAIPNN010000026.1 GCA_903866425.1 uncultured Actinomycetes bacterium | reverse complement strand
CTCACGTGCGGTCATGAACGCCAATCCATCCGGGAGGTTCGACCACAACCTTCCCACCGCCGAGGTCGGGTTGAGAACCTCGACGAGATAGTGTGACCATCCGGCGGTCACCGTCTCAACCCGCTTCTTGGACCCCGTCGACCGCGCGAAACCCGAACGGTCGAGCTCGACGCTCATGATCACGTGGTCGGCGAGAACGGCGGAGATTGCTGCCAGATCTGCCGACTCCTGATCGGCAATGGCCGTGGCCTCGGCAAGACCGACGAACGGCTCTCCGGCCAGCGCGAGCTGACGGCTCACCCATTCGAGGTTGGTGCGAAGGAGCCTCAAATCATCTTGATGGGATTCAGTCGTCATTCTTTGCACGATCCTCTCGGGTTAGGTCCGCAGAATCGTCACGTTGCCGATACCCCGTGCCGGCGCCCTGCTGGGTTCAACCGCGTGGGTGCGCAGCCCGGGATAGGGGCACCACCCGATGTACAGGGTGCCGATCAGGAACCGGGCGAGATTGGTGACGGTCGCACTCACCGAGTGGTCATCGGCCCACAGGCGCACGGTGTCGCTCTCACCGCGGTGAAAGTCGAAGCCGACGCGGTTTGGGGAGTACCCATGTGGCAGGCGGCACTCCACCTCGGCGGTTCGTCCGCCAGCGCAGGTCAGAAGCGCCAGCCGCTGACCGTTGAGCACCAACGCCCACCACCAGGCCTGCACCCCGCCCGCTGCCACGACGGCGCCCCCGGCCGGAAGGCCAGCGCCGATCTGGGCCTCGAGCCGGAAGCTGCGTCCCTCAAGGGTGCGGAAGAGGTCGCTTAGGAAGTAACGCGTCGGGGACGGCGGCAAGACCCAGCAGTCGCGCTCCTCACTCGGCTCCGGGTGGCGCGATCCCGCCCGCCGATCGTCCAACGGCAGAACACCATGCCGCTCGGCCTCCGTCCACCAGCGTTCCTGTAGTGCCCGAACCCGCTCCGGATGCTCGTGGGCGAGGTCGGTGCTCTCGGAGAAGTCGCTCCGCGTGTCATAGAGCGCCCACGTGTCGCTGTCTAAGGGTGTGCCTTCTTCATGTGTTGCCACCGCCCGCCAGCCGTCCTGCCAGATGGCTCGCTGGCCGCTGATCTCGAAGTACTGCACATCGCGGGCCGCGGGGGCCGCGGCATCGACGAGCGTCCGCATCAGACTCGCACCCGCCATCGGTACCTGGGCGATCCCGCCCAGGGTCTCGGGCTCGGTCGCCCCGGCCGCATCCAAGATCGTCGGCACGATGTCCACGACATGACAGAACTGCGGCCGGATGCCGCCCGGATCGGGGATCTGCGCGGGCCAGCGGACGATGAGCGGAACGCGCACCCCGCCCCCATCCACCCACGTCTTGTGGCGCCGAAAAGGGGTATTGCCGGCCATACCCCAGCCGTCTGCGTAGTGCGGATAGGTCGCCGGACCGCCCACCTCGTCGAGGTCCGCGAGCTCCTCGTCGATCGTGCGCGGCGTTCCCTCCCAGGCCTCGGCCAAGTGGGCCGTTCCCGTGCGCCCGCCGGTCGCCGCCCCGTTGTCGGAGAGGAGCACCACGAGCGTGTCCTGCGCGAGCCCAGCAGTAGCAAGGCGGTCCATCAGCCGGCCGATCTGCGCGTCGGTGTGTTCGAGGAAGGCTGCATACGCCGCCTGGACTCGCACGGCAAGGGCCTGCTCCTCAGACGAGAGCTCATCCCAGGCCGGGACGCTCGGCAGGCGCTCAGTGAGCTGGGTGCCCGGGGGCACGATCCCGAGGGCGACCTGTCTGGCCAGCCTCTCCTGGCGCACGTTGTCCCAGCCCTGCGAGAAGCGCTCGACGTACGTGTCGATGAGGCCTGCTGGCACGTGGTACGGCGAATGGACGGCGCCGAATGCGACGTAGAGGAGAAACGGCTGATCTGGATCCTGGGCCACGAGGGCGTCGATGTCCGCGATGGCGCGATCCACAAGGTCGGAGGAAAGGTGGTAGTCCGGCTCGTCCGGCGGCTCGATGAAGGCGCGATCCTGGACGAGCGCCGGGTGGTAGTGGTCGGCGTGACCGCCGAGAAACCCGTAGAAGCGGTTGAAGCCGCGGCCGGTTGGCCAGTTGTCGAACGGCCCCTCGGGGCGCATCTCCTCTTCGGGGACCAGGTGCCACTTGCCGAATGCCGAGGTCTCGTACCCGGCCGTCCGGAGGATCTCCGCAACGGTTCCGCACGCGGGGGAGATCCGCTCCTGCGTGTGCGCTGCCGTGCGCCCCCAGCCCGCGAGGAAGGCAACCTGCGCCGTGTGATGATTTCGGCCGGTCAGCAGGGAGGCCCGCGTGGGGGAGCAGAGCGGGGTCACGGAGAAGCCCGTGTAGCGCAGACCCTCGGCTGCCAGACGATCGATGTTCGGGGTCTCGATCTCCGAACCGAAGCAGCCGAAGTCGGAAAAGCCCAGATCATCGAAGAGGATGATGACAACGTTGGGGCGGCGACCCTCCTCAGCGGCGGCCGTCATCGAACTAGGGCCCGAGGCACGTGCATGAATCTTCTCCTCATGGTGACACTCTCCTCATTCTTGCCTCAACATGGACGAAACTACTCGGCGGTGAAACGGAACTCCATCACGTGCTCGTAGATCTCACCAGGGCTGAGCTTGCACGATGGAAAGTGCGCGAAGTTTGGCCCGTCAGGGAATCGTTGGGTTTCCAAAGTGAAACCTTGAAACGGAGCGTAGCTGCCATGCTTGCCAATTACTTTATCGGAAAGGTATCCGGCGGGATAAAACTGCACAGCCGGCTCATTGGTTCGCAAGGTCATCTGCCGACCCGACTTAGGATCGCGTGCCCAGACGCAAGGCCCCATCTCGCCGGCAGCTTTGCGCAGGATCCAGTTGTGGTCGTATCCGGCATATCCGGCCGGCGCCGATCGTCCCGCGCCGCCGTGATCGACTTCACGGATTGCCTGCCCAATCGCAGTGGCACGGCGGAAATCAAACGGAGTCCCCGCGACCGAAAGAATCTCGCCCGTTGGCATGAGCTCGTCGTCGACCGGCGTGTAGAAGTCGGAGTCGATCTGCAACTCCTGATCGAGTACGTTCCCTGACGAGGCGCCCGCGAGATTCCAATAGCTGTGGTGCACCATGTTGATGACGGTGGTGCGGTCAGTGGTGGCGGTCATAACGATAT
>CAIPNN010000025.1 GCA_903866425.1 uncultured Actinomycetes bacterium | reverse complement strand
GCGCCTGCGCGCGCGATGCGGTCGAGCGCGAGCAGGTCGGACAGCCGCAGGTCATGCGCGGCAAGCAGATCGGCCGATGCCAGCCGCTCGGTGTTCTCAAACGACTCCCCGAGACGGGGAATCGCGAGCAGCAGCTCGTCGTCACCGAACAGACCGCTGAGCGCTGCATCCACAGTGCGTCCCGACATGAAGCCCCTTCACGTTGCCATCACGGGCCGCACACGACCCATGATGAGTGTCGCAGGAATGCGACGCCGTTGGGCGCTATCAAACACGAGAAATCATTGATTTGCAGGCATTTATTGAACTGAATTCAAATCATGCGCGTGGGCGGGTCAGGAACCGTCCTCAAGCACCTCTGCCCGGGCCACCTCATCCTCCGGCGGGAGCGCATCTGGTGGCGTCGCGCGAATGCGCTTGACCAGTTCATTCAACGTTGCGCGCACCTGCCGATCGGGGTCGAAGCCGAACGCCTTCCAGAGGAACCCATACGGCTTACGACCGGCCACCCACATTGCCGCCCCCTGCCCCCCGAAGCCGACCAGCGAGATCCAGTAGGCGAACTCGCGGTTGATGCGGATGAGCGCCGCCACGCGCGCCGTGGACAGCCGCCGTGGCGGCTTGCCGGCCATCAGCGCGTACACCGCCGACCCCAGAGTGGTGACGTTGGCACGGCTGAGTCCACTGAGGGTCTTGATGAATGCGTCGGGGGTCTCGAGCCCGGCCTCGCCCAGGGCGAGCATGGGGTAGTCGATGACCGCCGCCACACCCGGGCTCCGGCGCTTCCATTCGATGGTGGCAAGCACCCACTGCTCGACGGCCTCGGTGGCATCCGCCGCAGCCTCCAGGGCCTGCCCCTGCGCAACAACGTGGGTCTCATAGGCGAACAGCGCCGCCTCCCAGAGGACCTCAGATGGCCCTGTGAAGTGGTAGTTGACGAGACTCGGTGACACCCCGAGATCGGCGCACACCGCCTTCAGCTCCACATGCCGGGGCCCAAGTCGTGCGAGGTGCTCCGCGGCCTGGGCGATGATGCGCTCGCGCGTGCCCGGCCCAGTGTCGTCGTGTGAATCTCGGCGCCCCATTCGCATAAGGGTAACGCCATGAGCGATAGGCTCGCGTCCGTGACTGATTCCGGCACAAAGTCCCCCGCCACGTCCCTGCTCGCACTCGGTGCCCTTGGCGTGGTGTTCGGCGATATCGGCACCAGCCCGCTCTATGCATTTCAGGCGGCCATCGCCACGGGCGTGGGTACCGATGAGACCGACATCCTCGGTCTGCTTTCGCTGTTCCTGTGGGCGCTCATCCTCATCGTCGGCGTCAAGTACATCGGCTTGGTGATGCGGGTGAGCAATAACGGCGAGGGTGGCGTGCTCGCGCTCTCAGCCCTTGCGCGGCGCACGCTGCAGGGCAAGACGGCGCGCTGGGCGTTTCTCGCAGGGCTCGTCGGCGTGGGGCTCTTCTACGCCGATGGCGTGATCACCCCGGCCATCTCGGTGCTGTCGGCCGGCGAGGGCATCACGGTCAACTTCCCATCGGCCACCGAACTCGTGGTGCCGTTCGCGATCGTCGTTGTGACCATCCTGTTCTTCGTGCAGCGCTTCGGCACGGCCAAGATCGCCAAGGCGTTCGGGCCGATCATGCTGGTGTGGTTCATCGTCATCGCCCTCCTCGGCCTGAAGGAGGTCATCGCCGCGCCATTCGTGCTGCAGGCCTTCAACCCGGCTGACGGCATCCTCTTCCTCGGGCGCCATCCGGGGCATGGCCTGGCAGTGCTGGGCGCCGTGGTGCTGTGCGTCACCGGCGTGGAGACCCTCTACGCCGACATGGGGCACTTCGGCCGCAAGCCCATCGCGCTCGCGTGGTTCGTCGTGGGCTTCCCATGCGTGATGCTGGCCTACCTCGGCCAGGGGGCGCTCGTGATGACCAACCCTGCGGCCGCAAGCAACCCCTTCTTCAACATGGGTCCGGCGGTCATGGGCATTCCGCTGCTCATCCTCGCCACGGTCGCCACCTTCATCGCCTCGCAGTCGGTCATCTCGGGCGTGTTCTCGATGACCCGGCAGGCCATCCAGCTCGACCTGCTGCCGCGCGAGCGCGTGGTGCACACGTCAGAGGAGATGGAGGGCCAGATCTACATGCCCTTCCCCACCATCGCGCTGTACGTGGTGGTGGTGGCATTCATCCTCGCGTTCGGATCGTCGGAGTCGCTGGCCGGCGCCTACGGCCTGGCCATCGCCGCCACGATGCTCATTACGACCGGCCTCACCATGATCATCGCGCGCAAGGTGTGGGGCTGGAATCCAGCGCTGGTCACACTGTGCTTCGTACCGGGCTTGGCAATCGACCTGCTGCTGTTCGCCGCCACCTGCGAGAAGATCCCGCACGGCGGCTGGGTGTCGATGCTCATGGCGATCCTGCTGATCACGGTCATGATCACGTGGCGCCGTGGCCGCGTGGTGCTGCGGCGCCGCATCGCGTCGGAGTCGGTGCCCATGGATCGCCTGCTCGACGTCGTACCCGTCCGCGCCGAGCGCATCCCCGGCGTGAGCGTGTTCATGGCGGCCAACCCCAAGGTGGCCCCGCACTCGCTGGCCATTCACCTGAAGCACAACAAGCTGCTGCCCGAGCACCTGCTGCTGGTCAGCGTGCGCTACCGCACCACCCCCTACGTGAATGCATCGGCACGGGTGCTGACCAAGCGCATCGGTGAAGGAATCACGGCGATCGAGATCTGGTACGGCTACGTGGAGCAGCCGGACATCCCCGAGGCCCTGAAGAGTGTGTGGGGCGTGCTCGGCCTGCCGGAATCACCCACCGAGGCCTCGTACATCGTGAGCGACGACACCCTGGTGATCACGCGCGAGCACGTCAACGGGTTGCCCCATTGGCAGAAGCGCCTGTTCGGGGCCCTGCACCGCAACGCAGCGAAGTCGGCCGACTTCTTCCGCCTGCCCCCGGGCCAGGTCATTCACCTGGGCACCGAGGTCAGCGTCTAGCCCCAGTCAGCGTGCGGCGTCGCCCATGAGCGACCGGGCGATGACGATGCGCTGGATCTCACTGGTGCCCTCGTAGATCTCGGTGATCTTGGCGTCGCGGTAGTGGCGCTCCGCCGCGTACTCGGCCGAGAAGCCATAGCCCCCGAGGGTCTGCACCGCGACATCCGCCGCACGCACGGCAACCGACGACGCGAACAACTTGGCCTTCGCCCCTGCCTCACCATGTGGCTTGCCGGCATCCCGGAGTGCCGCGGCGTGGTGCGTGAGCAGGCGCGCGGCATCGATCTGCGCGGCGATGTCGGCGATGGGAAACTGCACGCCCTGGAACCGCGCGATGGGGCCGCCGAACGCGTTGCGCTCGCTGGCAT
>CAIPNN010000024.1 GCA_903866425.1 uncultured Actinomycetes bacterium | reverse complement strand
GCGGCGATGGCGTCGTCGTAGGCAGCGGTCTTGCGGAAGGCGGCGGCGGCGAGTGCGCGGCGGGTGGCGTCGCTCACGGCGCCCTGGCCCTTCACCTCGGCCAGCACGTCGTCGTACTGCGACGGGTCGGTCACGATTGCCACGCGGTCGTGGTTCTTGGCCGATGCCCGCACCATGGCGGGTCCACCGATGTCGATCTCCTCCACCACGTCTGCGCGGGTGAGGCCGTCCTTGGCCGCTGCCTGCTCAAATGGGTACAGGTTGACCACCACGATCTCGATGGCCTCGATGCCGTTGGCGGCCATGTCGGCGGCGTCGCCCTCGTGATCCTTGCGGCCCAGGAGGCCACCGTGCACCTTGGGGTGCAGGGTCTTCACACGGCCACCCATGATCTCGGGGTGGCCCGTGACCTCGCTCACATCAAGCACCTCAAGGCCGGCGTCGCGAAGCGCCTTGGCCGTACCGCCGGTGGAGATGAGTTCAAAGCCCTCGTCAGAGAGCCCACGGGCCAGGTCGGCCAGGCCCGTCTTGTCACTCACCGACAGCAGCGCGCGTCGCTTTGCCACCTTCAGGAACCTCCGTCGTCGTTCACGATCATGCGCCGGGGCGTCGCCGGGTTGCGGCTGATTCGCCCCTGCGAGTACAGGGTTACGCAGCGGGTGAGCAGGCGGTGCTCAACACCGTGAATTCGCTCGGCCAGGGTGTCAACGGTGTCGCCCGGCAGAATCGGCACCGGCTCCTGCAGGATGGGCGGGCCGCCGTCAACGGCCTCTTCCGCGATGTGCACCGTCACGCCGGTGGTGCGCACGCCCCAGTCGAAGGCCTCCTGAATGGCGTGCATGCCGGGGAATGCCGGCAGCAGCGACGGGTGCAGGTTGATCACCTTGTCGGGGAACTGATTGAGGAACACCCCGGTGACGATGCTCATCCACCCGGCCATCACGATGAGGTCGGGGTCAACCGCCCCGATGGCCTCGTTCAGGCGGGCGTCGCGCTCCTCGCGGTCGCTCGGGTCGGTGAGCGCCACCACCGAGGTGGGGATTCCGGCCTCGGCCGCCCGCTCCAGTGCCTTCGCGCCGTCCTTGCTGCACACCACAAGCGCGATCTCGGCATCGACCTTGGCGTTGCGGTGCACGTTGTCGATGAGCGCCTGCAGGTTGCTGCCGTTGCCCGACACCATCACCACCAGGCGGTACATCACACCTCCCAGGCGAGGCCGGGCTCGCCGGGCTCAACGCGGCCCACCACATGCGCGCCCGTGATCATGGGCACGGCCCGCTCGGCGGCCTTCTGCGGCATCATCAGGCACATGCCGAGGCCCATGTTGAGGGCGTCCCACGCGGCGTTCTCGTCAACGGCGCCGGTGTCGAGGATGGCCTGAATGGCCGGGGCCTGGGGCCACGACCCCTTGCGCAGCACGGGGCGAAGGCCGGCGGGGAACACCCGCGGCAGGTTCTCGGGCAGCCCGCCACCGGTGATGTGCGCGGCCGCGTGCAGTTCAACACCGCTTGCCATGAGCGCGTGGATGTCTTCCGGGTACAGGCGGGTGGGGGCCAGCAGCAGGTCGGGGTCGGGGGCCAGCAGGCCGTCGTCCACCAGCTTGCGCACCAGCGAGTAGCCGTTGCTGTGCACGCCGCTGCTCTCGATGCCCACAATCACGTCGCCGGCCTGCACGCGGTCGGGGCCCAGCATCTCGCTGCGCTCCACGGCCCCCACGGCGAACCCGGCCATGTCGAAGTGGCCGTCGGCGTAGAGCCCGGGCATCTCGGCGGTCTCGCCGCCAAGCAGGATGCACCCGCTGGCGTTGCAGGCGTCGCGCACCGACTTGACGATGACCGTGGCCTCGTCGGGGTCGAGCTTGCCCACGGCCAGGTAGTCGAGGAAGAACAGGGGCTTGGCACCGGTGCACACCAGGTCGTTCACGCTCATGGCAACCAGGTCCTGACCCAGGCCGTCGATGCGCCCGAGCTGGCGCGCCAGCAGCACCTTGGTGCCCACGCCATCGGTGCAGGCCACCAGCACGCCATCGCGCATGGGGGGCATCGGCAGCGTGCCCGCGAACCCCGTGGTGCCACCGTGCACCAGGTCGCGGATGCCCTCGGTCATCGCGCGCGCGGCGTCAAGATTGACGCCCGCGTCTTCGTAGGAGATGCCTCGGTCGGTCACGAGCCGCAGGCTACCGGCTGGGTGCGGCGGGCAGGGCGTCAACGTGGGCGACGAGCATTCGCGCGCGCCGGACGACCTCTCGGCACTGCTGGCCCGACCACGACGCGTCGCCGTCATAGTCGGCCCGAAGTCGTTCCTCTTGGAGCCACAGGCCAAGATCGGCGATGCTGCGCCAGGCACTCTCCGATGTCTGCGATGCCTTCTCCGCAGTGAGGTAGTGCCCCCACACCTGACGGTGGAATCGTGTCTCTGCTGCGTCGAGTCCGCGATTGCGGAGCGCTTGGCGCGCCGAATGGAAGGCTGCGTAGTACGCCCGGTTGATCACGGTGCGCCGCATCAACTGGCCTGGCCAACTCTGGCGCCGCCCAGCGAACCGGAGGAATCCGCGCCACCGGAATCCGTGTGACGCAGCGATGGCGGCTACCTGGAGCCCTCCGAGACGATGCAGACGTCGTCGCCGATGTCGGCCAGAAGATCATCCCACCGGGCTCGCTGAAATGCGCGCATCCGTGGCATCACCTCGGCGTGGCGCAGGCCGGGAATGGCGACGTGCAGAACGATCTGCTCATTGCCCGGCGCACCCTCCATCAGGACGCGCTCAGTGATTTCGGCCCCGGGCACGTCTGAGAGAAGCGCCGCACGGAGTCGTCGGGCCTTCTCGGTCTTGGCAGCCATGGTGTCCGCTGCAGTGGTCATGGCGGGGAATCTAGACCGCCATGCAGCGCATCGGGGTGCCCCTTGTGTGCCGAGATGCGCCGGAAGCCGTGCGGCTACCGGCTGGGGGCGGCGCCTGCGGGCGCTTCGAAGCGCTCCTTGCCCGCGGCATCTGGCACCGGGATTGGGTACTCCCCGGTGAAGCATGCGCGGCAGTAGCCGCTGGCCGGGCGGCCCATGGCGCGCTGCAGGCCATCAAGGCTGAGGTAGGCCAGTGAGTCGGCGCCCACGTGCGCGGCGATGGCCGCCACGTCCATGTTGGCGGCGATCAGGTCGTCACGGTCGGCCATGTCGATTCCGTAGAAGCACGGCCAGGTGATGGGGGGGCTTGAGATGCGCAGGTGCACCTCGGCGGCGCCAGCCTCCTTCAGCATGTCCACCGTCTTGCGGGTGGTGGTGCCGCGCACGATGGAGTCGTCAACCACCACCAGGCGCTTGCCCTCGATAATCGACTTGAGCGGGTTGAACTTGAGCTTCACGCCCAGCTGGCGAAGCTCCTGCCCCGGCTGGATGAACGAGCGCCCCACGTAGCGGTTCCTCACCACGGCCTCGCTGTACGGGATACCGCTCTCCTGCGCGAAGCCGATTGCCGCGGGTGTACCCGAGTCGGGCAGGCCCACCACGATGTCGGCATCCACTGGCGACTCGGTGGCCAGCACAATGCCCATGTCGCGGCGGTTCTCCCACACGGTCTGGCCGTCGAGGATGCTGTCGGGGCGTGCGAAGTAGATGGCCTCGAACACGCACAGGGCGCGCTGCACGGGGCGAAGCGCCTGGCGGCTCTCCACGCCGTTGGCCGTGATGCGCACGGCCTCGCCGGGGTTCACCTCGCGGTCGAGCACCGCGCCCACCTGGTCGAGCGCGCAGGTCTCGCTGGCCACCACGTAGCCGCCCTCGAGGCGGCCGATCACCAGCGGGCGCACGCCGTTGGGGTCGCGGAATGCCACCAGCTCGTGCTCGGTGAGCGTGACGATTGAATACGCGCCCTGCAGCAGCGGCATCACGTTGCACACGGCGTCAAGCAGGCTGCCGGGCTCGTGGCTCAGCAGCGCGGTGATCAGTTCGCTGTCGGTGGTGGCCCGAAGCTCATGGCCCAGGCTCTCCACCTTGCGCCTGAGGGCATCGCTGTTGGTGAGGTTGCCGTTGTGGCCAAGCGCCACCAGGCCGTCACCGCGCGGCAGGGCCACCGGCTGCGCGTTGTCCCATTTGTTGGCGCCGGTGGTGGAGTACCGCACGTGGCCGATGGCCGCGCCGCCCTCCATCGATCGCAATGCGGGCTCGTCGAACACGCTGCTCACCAGGCCAAGCTCGCGCTGCACCATCACGTGCTGGCCGTCGCTCACGGCGATGCCGGCGCTCTCCTGGCCGCGGTGCTGCAGGGCGTGCAGGCCGAAGAAGGTGATGCGGGCCACCTCGTGTCCGGGTGCGACGACGCCGAAAACCCCGCACTCCTCCTCGGGGTGGTCGCGCTCTTCCGGGATCTCCTGCACTACGCCTCCAGCGCCTGTGGGATTGCACCCTCCCACACTTCACGCAGTTGGGACCGGGGAACCTGCGTTGTGGAACCCCCGATGGTCACCAGTACGTCGTCGCCACCCACCTCGCCGATCACGGTCGCGGTGATTCCGCCCGTGGCCAGACCCTGGATTGCCGCGACGTTGTCGGGGTGGCACGAGATGATGACCCTGCCGCCGCCCTCGCCGAACATGGCCTCGTCGGCACGCCGTCCCTTGGGGATGGTCACATCAGCACCGATGTCGCCGTTGATGCAGCTCTCGGCAAGCGCCACGGCGAAACCACCCTCGCTCACGTCGTGCGCGCTCTCCATCAGGCCCTTCTCGGCAGCGGTCACCAGCAAGGTGATGAGCGCCTGCTCCTTGGCCAGGTCGGGTGCCGGGGGCAGACCCTCGCAGCGGCCGAGCTGACGCGAGGCGTCGAGCCGGGGCTCGCCGTAGCCCACCAGCAGGATCTGATCGCCGTGGCGGCCGAAGGCGGCGCCCACGCTCTTCGATGCGTCTTCCAGTAGGCCCACGATGCCCACCACCGGGGTGGGGAAGATGGGCCCGCGCGGGCTCTCGTTGTACAGCGAAACGTTGCCCGACACGATTGGCGCGTCGATGGCGGTGAGCGCCTCGGCCATACCCCCGATGGCCTCGGCCAGACGCCATCCCGTGCTGCCCTTCTCGGGGTTGGCGAAGTTGAGGCAGTCGGTCGATGCGATGGGAAGCGCGCCGGTGCAGGCCACGTTGCGCGCGGCCTCAAGCACCGATGCCTGGCCGCCCGCGCGCGGGTCGAGCTCGCAGTGCCACTCGGCGCAGTCGAGCGTGACCGCGATGGCGCGGTTGGTGCCGGGGATCAGCACAACGCCAGCGTCGCCACCGGGACGACGCACGGTGCCGGCGCCCACCAGCTGGTCGTACTGCTGGAAGATCCAGCGCTTACTGGCCACGTTGGGGTCGCTCATCAGGCTGAGCCACGCGGCTGCGAGGTCAGTGGCCTCGGGCACGGTGTGGATGTCGATCGGCTGGTTGGCCGGGGCGGCATCCTGCGGCACGTCGTAGAAGGGCACGTCGTCGGTGAGGTAGAGCGACGGAATGCGCACCACTTCTTCGCCACGCCACAGGGCCTCGAGCTCACCGGTGCCGGTGACCTCGCCGATATCGGTGGCATCGAGCTCAAAGCGCTCTGCCATGTCCTTCACCGCCTGCACGGTGCCGGGCTCAACGATGGCCAGCATGCGCTCCTGGCTCTCGCTCACCAGCACCTCACCGGGGGCGAGACCCTGCTCGCGAAGCGGCACGCGGTCGAGGTCGATGGCGAGGCCCACGCCGCCGCGGCTGGCCATCTCGCTGGCCGCCGAGGTGAGGCCCGCGGCGCCCAGGTCCTGCAGCGCCACCAGCAGTCCGGCCTCGCTCATGGCCATGCAGCAGTCGATGAGCTTGCGCTCGGTGAAGGGGTCGCCCACCTGCACGCTCGGCCGCTTGTCGGCGTCGTCATCACCCAGCTCGGCCGATGCCAGCACGCTGGCGCCGCCGATGCCGTCGCGGCCTGTGCGGTTGCCGATGAGCACCAGGCGGTTGCCGATGCCCTTGGCGGCACACGAGAGAATCCTGTCCTGCGGCACGATGCCCACGCACATGGCGTTGACCAGGCATGAGTCTTCGTAGCGGTCGTCAAACTGCACCTCGCCACCCACGTTTGGGATGCCGATGCAGTTGCCGTAGTGGCCGATGCCCTCAACCGCGCGGCGGAATAGGAAGCGCGAGCGCTGGCTGCTCAGCGGGCCGAAGCGCAGGGAGTCGAGCAGCGCGATGGGCTTGGCACCCACGGCGATGATGTCGCGCACAATTCCGCCCACGCCGGTGGCGGCGCCCTCGAAGGGCTCCACGGCGCTTGGGTGGTTGTGGCTCTCCACCTTGAACACGATTGCCAGGCCGTCGCCGACGTCGACCGCGCCGGCGTTCTCGCCGGGGCCCATCACCACGCGCTTGCCGGTGGTGGGGAATCCCTTGAGCAGCGGCTTGGAGTGCTTATACGAGCAGTGCTCGCTCCACATGAGCGAGAACATCACCAGTTCGGGGTCGGTGGGCTCGCGGCCCATCAACTTCACAACGCGGTCGTACTCGCTCTCAAGAAGCCCAAGCTCCTGAAAGAGCGGCTTGCCTGAGTCTCCCATTGTCGGGCTCATGCGAGCAGCGCCGCGAAGAGGGCCCGGCCATCAACTGAGCCGAGCAGAGGGTCGCAGGCTTCTTCGGGATGCGGCATGAGCCCCATCACGTTGCCCGCCAGGTTGGTGATGCCCGCGATCTTGTCGATGCTGCCGTTGGGGTTCTCGCCCTTGTAGCGCAGCACCACGCGGCTCTCGCCCGGGTCGCCGAACCACGCGCCGTCGTGGTGCTTGAACGGCACCGACATCACCTCGCCGGCAAGGCGCCCGCCGGTCCACGGGGTGCCGGGGTCGGCAACCTCGAGGTCGGCCTGGCGGCAGATGAACTGCAGCGACGCGTTGGGGCGAAGCACGCCCGGCAGTAGGCCGCTCTCACACAGAATCTGAAAGCCGTTGCAGATACCGAGCACCCGGCCGCCATCGGCGGCGTGGCGCTTCACCGCGCCAAGGATGGGTGTGCGGCTGGCGAGCGCTCCGGGGCGAAGATGATCGCCGTATGAGAACCCGCCGGGGATGACCACCGCAGTTGCACCATCGGGCAGCTCGGTGTCCATGTGATGGGTGAACACCGGATCGCCGCCCACGGCCTGCACGGCTTTGGCCGCGCTCTCGTGGTCGAGCGTTCCGGGAAAGCGCAGCACCGCGACGCGGGTCGCGCTCACCCCTGCACCTCCACGCTGTAGTCCTCGATCAACTGGTTGGCCAGCAGGTCCTGACACATCTTGTCGGCCTGGGCGGCCGGGTCGTGCCCGTTGATCTCAAGCTCAATGCGCTTGCCCACGCGCACGTCGCCGATGTCGGCGAACCCCATGTGCGACAGCGCTCCCTGCACGGCCTGACCCTGTGGGTCGAGGACGCCCTTCTTGGGCATGACGGTGACGATGACCAGGGTCATTCGGCGGCCTCCTTGAGCCACTCGGTGAACGGGCGTCCTGTGATGCGCTCGTAGGCCTCCACGTAGCGCTCCTGCGTGCCTGCAACCACATCTGCCGGAAGCTCGGGTGCCGGCGGGGTGTGATCCCAGCCCGACTGGTCGAGCCAGTCGCGAAGGTACTGCTTGTCGAACGAGAGTGGCGACGTGCCCGGCGCATAGGTGTCGGCAGGCCAGAACCGCGACGAATCAGGAGTGCACACCTCGTCACCAAGGGTGAGTGCACCAGTGGGGTCTGTCCCCATCTCGAACTTGGTGTCGGCCAGGATGATTCCGGCCTCGCGGCAGTCGGCGGCTGCGCGGTTGTACACGGCAAGCGACACCCGCTCGGCCTCGGCGGCCAGGTCGGGGCCCACGGCGTTCACCACGTCGGCCATGGTGATGTTCTCGTCGTGTTCGCCCACGGCGGCCTTGCCGGCCGGGGTGAAGATGGGCTCGGGCAGGCGGTCGGCCTGGCGAAGGCCCTCGGGCAGGGCCACGCCGCTGGTGGCGCCGGTCTCCTGATAGTCGCGCCAGCCGCTGCCGATGAGGTATCCGCGCACCACGCACTCCACGGGCAGCATGTCGAGCGCCTTCACCACCATCACGCGCCCGGCCAGTTCCTTCTTGCGCCAGCCGTCGGGCATCTCGGAGAGGCGCCAGCCCAGCAGGTGGTTTGGCACAAGATCTGCCATGCGGGCGAACCAGTGCACGCTGAGTCCCGTGAGCACCTGGCCCTTGCCCGGAATCTCGGTGGGCATGATCACGTCGTAGGCGCTGATGCGGTCGCTTGTGACCATCACCAGTCGGCCGTCACCGACGTCGTGTACCTCCCGGACCTTCCCCCGGAGGATCAGGCTCACAGTGCCTCGACCCTCTCGAACACCTCGTCGAGGTGCCGCAGGTGGTGGGAGGGGTCGAACATGGCGTCGAGGCGCGACGGGTCGATCTTGCCCACCACGTCCTCGTCCTTGGCCAGCAGGTCCTGCAACTGCTGGCCGGTATCCCAGGCGGTCATGGCGTTGCGCTGCACCGCCGCGTAGGCCTCCTCGCGCGTGAGCCCCTCGGCCACCAGGCCCAGCAGCACGCGCTGGCTGAACACAAGGCCGTACGAGCTGTCGAGCACCTGTTGCATGCGCTCGGGGCGGATGACCAGCCCCTCGATGAGCCTGGTGCTGGTGGCCAGCAGGTAGTCGAGCAGGGTGTACGAGTCGGGAAGGATGACGCGCTCAACAGATGAGTGCGAGATGTCGCGCTCGTGCCACAGGGCGACGT
>CAIPNN010000023.1 GCA_903866425.1 uncultured Actinomycetes bacterium | reverse complement strand
TGACGTTGTCGGGCCAGCTGTTGAGCGGGGCGAACCGCTGGCTGCCGTTGCCCGCACCGCCGCGGCCGTCCTGAATGCGGTACGTGCCGGCGCTGTGCCACGCCATGCGGATGAAGAAGGGGCCGTAGTGGCCGTAGTCGGCGGGCCACCAGGGTTGTGAGTCGGTCATCAACGCGTCGACGTCACGCGCCAGGGCGTCGAGGTCGAGGCTCTTGAACTCCTCGGCGTAGTCGAAGTCTGGGCCCATGGGGTCGGCCACTGCGGGGTTCTCCTGCAGCACCCCCAGGTTGAGCTGGTTGGGCCACCAATCGCGGTTGGTGGTTCCGGTGCTACCGCCCGTAAACGGGCACTTGGCGTCGCTTCCCATGATGGCCTTTCGACTGTCGTCAGATGGAACGTGCTCATGATCCCGGGCGGTGATCAATAGATCAACAGCACTTTGGTGATATCTGCGATAGTCATTAGCAATGAACGATCTCCGCTCCCTCTCCGTGCGGGACCTCGAGGCAGTGGTGGTGCTGGGTGAGGTGTTGCACTTCGGGCGGGCCGCCGAGCAACTGGGTATGGCCCAGCCATCCTTGTCGGCACTGGTACGCCGGGTAGAGGCAGCCGTGGGACTCGTGCTCTTTGAACGCACGTCGCGACGGTGCGCCGTGACTGCCGATGGTGTGCTGGCGATCGCAGTGGCCAGGGACATCCTCGATCGGGTGGCGGCACTTTCACGACTGCGCGCAGGGCATGGGCAACTGGAGGGCCGCCTGCGTCTGGGCCAGATCCCCACTCTCGGCCCGTATCTCACGCCATTCGTATTGCCCGCGCTGCGTGAGGCCGTGCCGACGATGCAGATCTATTTCACGGAGGCCATCACGAGTCGCCTCCTCGAGATGCTGCGGGAGGATCGTCTTGATGCTGCAATCCTCACCCGCCCGGTTGACGTGGATGATCTGGTGAGCATGCCCCTGTTCGACGAGGAGCTTCTGCTCGCGGTCCCCGCGGGCCATCGTCTGGCGGGGCGTGCACGGGTGAGGCGGGGTGATGTCGCCCCCGACGAGATGATCTTGCTGGAGCACGGGCACTGCCTGCGCGATCAGTCACTTGCGGCACTCTCGATGTCCCCCGGGGAGGTGTCGCCCGCAGCCCACGCCACCGGCATCGAGACCCTCCGATCGATGGTGGGCTCCGGGGTGGGCTGCGCGTTCGTTCCGGCGTTGGCGCGGCGTGACGAGCCGGGCGAGCTGGTGTCGTACCGTCGCATGGCCGATCCGGTCCCCACACGCTCGGTCATCGTTGTGGTGCGCCCCAATGCCCGTGCGGTACTGGTGGGCGAGGCCATAGCCGGTGCGCTGGCGGGGTTGACGCTCCCCGCCGCCGGCGCTCCGTCGATCAGTCCTGCGGGGTCCCGTGTGTCGGTTCGAAGCGGTAACCCACGCCGTAGTGGGTGATGACGAAGGCCACATCGGGAATGGCCGCCCGCAGTTTCTGGCGGAGTTTGCGCACGAACACGTCAACTGAGCGGTCGCCGGCCATCATCTCGTAGCCCCACGCCTCGCGATAGATCTTGTTGCGGGCCAGCGGCTTGCCGGCGGCCTTGGCCAGCACCAGCAGCACCTGGAACTCGCGCGGGGTGAGCCCCACGCTCTGGCCGCCCGCGAACGCCTGCACCTGGTCGGGGTCGATGGTGAGCCCCTCGGCCTCGATGGGCCCTTCTGCACCGCGCGCGCGGGCCTTGTCGCGACGCCTCAGGTGCGCCGACACCCGCGCAACCATCTCCTTCATCGAGAAGGGCTTGGTCACGTAGTCGTCGGCGCCGATGTCGAGCCCATGCACGCGGTCGTGCTCGCTGGTGCGTGCGCTGCACATGATCACCGGCACGTCGGGATCGTCGCTGCGCACCTCCTCGGTGAATCGCCAGCCATCCATCTGCGGCAGCATCAGGTCGAGAATCACCAGATCGGGACGCTCGCGCCGGAACAGGCGCAGCCCCGTGCCGCCGTCCGCTGCCTGCAGGGTGCGGTACCCGGCACGGCTGAGGTGGTAGGCGAGGGAGTCCGAGATCGCGGCGTCGTCCTCGACGATGAGCACCGTGTGCGTCGTCATCGGAATGACCGTACCAGCGCGGTCACGCGTGCAATCGTTATGTGGCAGGTGCCGCCCCGTGAGACCGCGAAAACCGGGGGCGTGACCGCGGCTGGCGACATCATCTCGGGGCGCTACATCCTTGACCAGCCCATCGGCAGCGGGGGCATGGCCACGGTGTGGCGCGTGCGTGATCAGGTGACGGGCGAAGACGTCGCGCTCAAGCGCATGCACGCGCGTGTGCAGGACGA
>CAIPNN010000022.1 GCA_903866425.1 uncultured Actinomycetes bacterium | reverse complement strand
TGAAGGACGCGCAGATCATCCGCCAGGTGTCCGCCATCTTCGACACACGCGCGCTCGGGTACGAGAGCACGCTGGTGGCGGCGTCATACCCGGAGGACCGCCTGTTTGACGCCGCGGCCATCATCAACGGCCACCCCGGCGTGAGCCACAACTACCGGCGCACGCACAACTTCAACATGTGGTTCACCTTGGCGGTGGAGCCCGGCGCACGGCTGTCGATTGAGGAAACGCTCGACATCCTCGGCAAGGCCACCGGCGCAACGTCCATGCGCATCCTCCCCACGATCATGCTCTACAAGATCAACGTGCAGCTCGACATGACCGGCGAGAACGGCAATGTGGCCCGTGCGCAGCCGGTGCCGCCGCCGCAGCGGGGTGACGGCAAGCCGCCCACCGACGACGACCGCGATGCCATCCTCATTCTGCAGGAGGACCTGCCGCTGGTTCCCGAGCCATTTCAGGTGTGGGCAGACGCCGCAGGCATCGACGTGGACGACCTGCTGGCCAAGGGCCGCGAGCTTCAGGACCGCACGGTGATGCGCCGCTTCGCCGCCGTGCTGAACCACCGCAAGGCCGGCTTCGGCGCCAACGGGATGGCCGTGTGGAAGGTGCCGGAGCCTCAGGTGGACGACTTCGGCAGTCGCATGGCCACCTTCCGTTCGGTGAGCCACTGCTACAAGCGCCCCACCTACGACGACTGGCCCTACAGCCTGTTCACCATGGTGCATGCCAAGTCGAAGGACGCCTGCGAGGAGACCATCGCCGCACTGGCTGAGGAAGCCGGTCTCGGTGGCGACGACTACGCCGTTCTCTACTCCACCTTCGAGTTCAAGAAGGTGCGGCTCAAGTACTACTCGCCCGCATACCGCGAGTGGGAAGACATTGCGATGTCCGGAGCGCCGCTGCCCACGGGCTGACCCCATGAGCCAGGCCCCCACCGACACCCGAAGCCAGGAACTGTTCGCGCGCGCGAAGCAGTCGCTCGTGGGTGGGGTCAACTCCCCGGTACGGGCCATGCGCGGCATCGGGCGCGACCCCATCTTCATCGACCGCGCCGAGGGCACCCACGTGTATGACGTGGACGGCAACGCCTACGTTGACTATCTGGCCTCGTGGGGCCCCGCCATTCTGGGGCACGCCGCCCCGGTGGTGCTTGACGACCTGCGCGACGCGCTTGCCCGCGGCACGTCGTACGGTGCGCCCACCGAGCGCGAGGTGGTGTTCGCCGAGGCCGTGCGCGACGCCATGCCGTCGATCGAGCGCCTGCGCATGACCTCGAGCGGAAGCGAGGCCGTGATGGGTGCCGTACGCCTGGCCCGGGCTGCCACGGGTCGCGAGGCCATCGTCAAGACCGAAGGCGGGTACCACGGCGCCATCGACGGGCTGCTGGCCCAGGCGGGCAGCGGGGCCACCACGCTGGGCGTGCCCACAAGCCCCGGCGTCACCGCCGGCGCCACGGCCGCCACCCGGCTTGTGCCCTACAACGACCTGGCTGCCGCCGAGGCCGCACTCGAGGGTGCCGCAGCCATCATTCTCGAGCCCGTCGCGGGCAACATGGGCGTGGTGCCCCCGGCACCGGGGTATCTCGAGGGCCTGCGCGCCGCCTGCGACCGCACCGGGGCGCTGCTCATCCTCGACGAGGTCATCACCGGATTCCGCGTGGCCCGCGGTGGCGCGCAGGAACTGTTCGGCATCACGGCCGACCTCACGTGCATGGGCAAGATCATCGGCGGCGGGCTTCCCGTGGGCGCATTCGGCGGCCGTGCCGATGTGATGCGCGAACTGGCACCGGAAGGCCCCTGCTATCAGGCCGGAACGCTGTCGGGCAATCCCCTGGCCACCACCGCAGGCCTGGCCGTGATCTGCCGCCTTTCCGCCGAGGGCACGTACGCACACCTTGACGAGAACGGCGCGCGCCTCGAGGAACTCATCCGCGCGAGTGGTGCGCCGGTGACCATCCAGCGCGTGGGTTCGATGCTCACCCCGTTCTTCACCGATGGCCCGGTCACCAATTACGCCGAGGCCACCGCCTGCGACACCGACGCCTACGCGCGCCTTGCCCGCGGCCTGCTGGCCCACGGCGTGTACCCGCCGCCCTCACAGTTTGAGGCCTGGTTCACCAGCACGCTCCACGGCGACGCGGAGTTCGCCGCCACGGCCGAGGCCTTCGAACGGGCACTGGAGGCATCCGCATGACCACGGTCGCCCACGACTCCGTTGCCACGGTGCTGGCCAAGCAGCCCGCGCTTGCCGGTCGCATCTGCGACCCCGACGAGGTGCTGGTGCCGCTGGTGAGCCCGCCGCTCGCCCGCGAGCATGCGCTCGGCCTCGAACTCATTCTCGAGGGGTTCCTGCTGCATCACGGCACCTCGCGACACGTGGGTGAGGTGGAGATGGGCGCTGCCGTGCTGGCGGGTGACTACTGCTACGCGCAGGGACTGGTGCGTGTGGCCGGTACCGGCGACCTGGCTGTGGTGGAGGCGCTCGCCGATCTGGTGGCCCTGTCATCCGCAGCCGTCGCAGCCGGCAACGACGACGACCTGCTGCCGCTGTGGCGCGCAACCGTTGCCGCGGTCGCCGGCGAACAGGGGCCCGGCACTGCCGATGCCGTGCGGGTTGCCCGCGCCGCGCTGCGGGAGGGGCTGCCCGGCCCCATCCACGAAATCGCGGCGGGCCTTGCACCCATTCCCGCGCTCACCGAGGCGCTCGCACGATGAAGGACCTGCGCGAATGGATGGCTGCCATCCGCAGCATGGGTGAGTTGGTGGAGGTGCATGCCGAGGTCGACCCGCACCTCGAGATCACCGAGATCGCCGACCGGGTGATGAAGGCCGGTGGGCCGGCGGTGCTCTTCACCAACGTCAAGGGCTCCAGGTTGCCCGTGCTCATCAACCAGTTCGGCAGCGAGCGGCGCATGGCGATGGGACTCGGCGGCACCGACCTCGACCAGATCGCATCACGCATCTCGGAAATCGCCGAGATGCAACCGCCGCAGGGTGTGATGGACAAGGTGAAGGCCCTCGGCAAGCTCAAGGAACTGGCATCGCTCGGCACCAAGACGGTGCGGAGCGGTCCGTGCCAGGAGATCGTGCTCACCGGCGACGACGTCGATCTCGACCTGGTGCCCATCCTCCACTGCTGGCCCGAGGATGGCGGCCCCTTCATCACCCTGCCGCTGGTCTTCAGCAATGACCCCACCACCGGATCGCGCAACTGCGGCATGTACCGCGTGCAGAAGGTCGACAAGCGCACCTGCATGATGCACTGGCAAATCCACAAGGACGGCCGCCAGCACCTGCTCGACAGCCAGGGGCGTGTGCCCGTTGCCGTCGTGGTGGGTACCGACCCGGCCGTCACCTACAGCGCCACCGCGCCCCTGCCCCCCGCGCTCGACGAAATGATGTTCGCGGGGTTCCTGCGCGGCAAGCAAGTGGAGATGGTGAAGGCCGTCACACAGGACATCGAGGTGCCCGCGCACGCCGAGATCGTCATCGAGGGCTACGTCGATGCCACCGACCTGGGCGACGAGGGGCCGTTCGGTGACCACACCGGCTTCTACACGCCGGTTGACCAGTACCCGCGATTCCACGTGACCGGCCTCACGATGCGCAAGGACGCCATCTACAGCACCACCATCGTGGGCATGCCCCCAATGGAGGACTTCTGGCTGGGCAAGGCCACCGAGCGCCTGTTCCTGCCCCTCATCAAGATGACCGTGCCCGACCTGGTTGACATGAACCTGCCGCTTGAGGGCGTATTCCACAACTGCGCCATCGTGTCGGTGAAGAAGCGCTACCCGGGCCACGCAAAGAAGCTCATCAACGCGGTGTGGGGCCTCGGCCTGCTGTCGCTCACGCGCTGCGTCATCGTGGTTGACCACGACATCGACGTGCACGACGTGTCGCAGGTGGCGTTCCGCGCGTTCTCAAATGTGGATGCCGGGCGCGACATGCTGCTGATGGATGGCCCTGTGGACGCCCTCGACCACGCGTCCCCCTACCCCGCGTACGGCGCAAAAATCGGCTTTGACGCCACCGCGAAGTGGGAGGGCGAGGGCCTCGTGCGGCCCTGGCCGCACGAGATCCGCATGAGCGATGACGTGCGCGAGCGCGTTGACGCGCGCTGGGCAGATCTGGGCATCCGCCTGCCCGGCGCCTGAGCGAGGCAAAAGCGTCCCCCCGCAACCGGGACAACCGGCCCAGATCCGCCCATTGCGGCGCGCGATACGTTCGGTTTAGATTCGCCACGGCTAGTGTTTCGAATCCAGTGATCGTCGACGGAGGTTGGAGTGGCTGAGGACGAGCCGAATAACGGCGCGCCCGGAACGCAGGCGGGGCCCTACGAGGGGCCGCGTGCGACCGACTTCACCCCGGAACCCGATCACTCGGATGACCCGGGGTACATCACCCGTACGAAGTTCCTCTCGACCGTGGCAATCGCCGGTGGAGGAATCCTCACTGCCGCCATTCTGGTTCCGGTGGCGGGCTTTGCGGTGGCCAGCTCGCTGCGGAGCGAGAAGTGGCGCTGGGTGGACATCGGTCCGGCCAGCGACTTCCTGCAGAACGCCCCGCCGTATCCGAACGCCGAGCCCTCCACGAAGATCGGCGAGGTTGCCTCGCTGGCCGTGGCAGGCCCCGACCCCGAGGCCGACCGCCGCATCTACGTGATGTTCGGGCTGACCAACCCCTCCGCCAAGCCGGTTCCGGGCCCCAATGAGAGCACCGCTGCCTACAACACGCGTTTTGCCGCGTGGGCTGCGGGCCTCACCGCCGCCGACATGGATGTGCTGGCAATCTGGAACCGCTGTGCCCACCTGGGCTGCCCCGTCGCCTACGCCCCGGGGTCGCAGGGCTTCATCTGCCCGTGCCACGGTGGTGCGTACGACGCGCGCGGCCTGGTCACCGGTGGCCCGCCGCCGCGTCCGCTTGACCGTCTCGACCTGAAGATCGTCGATCAGTCGAAGCAGTACTCGGCCGATCAGATCGCCAAGGGTCAGGATCGCCTCACCCTCCAGCAGGCCATTGCCAAGTCATCCAACCCGAAGGTGCGGGTGCAGGTGGGCAAGGCGTACTCCATCTCGCAGGAGCAGCAGGCATTCGAACTGCACGCGCCCGGTGAACCCGTCACCGGTACCCTCGCCAACCTCTACCCGTTCACCTAGGAGCGCCCGGTGGCAACCAAGGACATCGGTCCGAAGAACGAACTCCAGAAGGGCCTCGGCGCTGCCGCGGACTTCGTGGACGAGCGCTCGGGCGTCAAGACGGGTGGACGCTGGCTCCTCTTCCGGAACATTCCGGCAGGTACCAGCTGGTTCCAGACCCTCGGCTTCACCGCCATGGCGCTGTTCGGCATGCAGGCCATCACCGGAATCATTCTGGCGATGTACTACAAGCCCGACCCCAACACGGCGTTCGGCAGCATCGCCCACATCACCAATGAGGTGACCTGGGGCTGGATGGTGCGCGGTATGCACAAGTGGGGCGCCTCGGCAATGATCGTCATCGTGTTCCTGCACATGGGACGCGTATTCATCTGGGGCGCCTACAAGTATCCGCGTGAGCTCACGTGGGTGACCGGCGCCATCCTGCTGATGATGACCATGATGATGGGGCTCACCGGCTACCTGCTGGTGTGGGACCAGAAGGCCTACTGGGCCACCGTCGTGGCCGTCAACATCTTCGCCGCCGCGCCCATCCTCGGGCCGTACATCGGCGACATCCTTCGCGCCGGCCCCGAATTCGGGCCAGATACGTTGTCGCGGTTCTATTCGATCCATATGTTGATAATTCCGGGTGGGATCGCGACCTTCATCGGCCTGCACCTCTACTTCATCATCCGCCTCGGCATCTCCGAGCCGCCGTGGGCCAAGCGCGCACTGCGCGCCCAGAAGGATGAAGAGGACGCCCGCCGTGCCGCTGCGCGTAATCGCAAGGCCGCTATTCCGGGGAGCGTGTCGTTCCCGCCCGCCTGGGTGGGCGACGGGCAGGAGGTGTCGCGATGAAGAAGGCCGACAAGATCGCGTACGACAAGGACTACGCGGCGGCAAAGAAGGACGGCAAGCCGTTCTTCCCGTATGCCATCTACAAGGACACCATCATCGCGGGGCTGGCCATTCTGGCCGTCATCGTCCTTGCGATCACGGTGCGCGTGAACATCGGTGAGCCGGTCAACCCGGCAACCACCGACTTCGTGCCGCGTCCCGAGTGGTACTTCTACTTCGCGTTCGAGCTGCTGAAGATCTTCAAGAACCAGAACGCGCTCACCCCGGTGATCATGGCGACGTTCATGGTCCCGAATATCCTGATCATCCTGCTGGTGATCTGGCCGTTCATCGACCGTGGGCCCGAGCGTCGCATCTGGAAGCGCCCGTTCGGACTGGCCCTCGCGGTCATCGTCACCGGCATGCTCTGCTACCTCACCTACATCGGTGCCAGCACGCCGGAGGGCGTCGCCAAGGGCGACGGCATCCCCGTGAGCGGGCTGGAAGGAGCGTCAGCAGCTGGTGCGGCGTTGTTCCTCGCCAATGGCTGTACGAGTTGCCATATGGTGAAGGGCGTCGGCGCAGCTGGGCCGGGTCCCGACCTCACGAATTTCGGGGCCAAGGGCTGGGACAACGCGAAGATGATCAAGTGGCTGCAGGCGCCAATCGCGCCGATGCCCTCGTACGCATCGCTGCCGCCGAAGGACCTGGACGATCTGGCCACCTTCGTCAACGGGCTGGGTACCAAGTACAAGTAGGCCACCCAGCACGTGAACAAGGTCTCATCCGGGGTCCCGCAGTGCGGGACCCCGGCTTGTTTTGGCACTTCTGGGTCTACGATCGGGGACATGCGGATCTTCCTCGGCATCACCGGTGCAAGTGGCGCGGCGTACGGCGCGCGTGCTCTTCAGGCACTCACCGCATCCGGCCACCATGTGGGCCTGTGCGTGTCCGATGCCGGCTGCCAGGTGATCAGCCACGAGCTGCTCGGCGAGGGTCCCCGACCGACCTCGCGCGCGCACGTCATCGACCGCCTCGTTGAGGCCCACGCGGCGGCGCCAGGTGCCGTTGACGTGCTGGAGCCCGACGACATCGCGTGTTCGTTCGCATCAGGATCGTCGGGCGCCCGGGCGGCGCTGCTCATGCCCTGCTCCACATCCACGCTCGGCAAGGTGGCGCACGGAACCGGTGACAACCTCATCCACCGGGTGGCCGAGGTGATGCTGAAGGAGCGCGGCCAACTGGTGCTGGTGCCACGCGAGACGCCCCTGTCGCTCATCCAGCTGCGCAACATGACCGCGGTCACCGAGGCCGGAGGCATCATCCTGCCGGCAGCGCCCGGTCTGTACACCCTGCCCCAGTCCATCGACGACCTCATCGACTTCGTGGTGGGGAAGGCGCTCGACGTGCTGCGCATTGAGCACGCGCTGTTCCCACGATGGGGCGAGGCCGGACGGGTCGAGGCATGAGGGAGGCCTTCGACGTCATCGCCCCACGGTACGACCTGGTGAGCGGCGTAATGACGCTGGGCATGGGCGACCGCTGGCGGCGGGCAGCCGCCGAGGCCGCCGACGTCTCGGCCTGCTCCCACGTGCTGGATGCCTTCACGGGTACCGGCGACCTCGCGCTGATGCTCGCCGACCGGGTTGCCTCAGAAGGCGAGGTCATCGGCGTTGATTACTCGCCCGCCATGATTGACCGGGCCCGGCTCAAGGCCGCCGCCCGCGGACAGCGCTGCCGCTTTGAGGTGGCCGACGTGCTGCACCTGCCATTT